>JANPJN010000394.1:0-3598 GCA_031425515.1 Acidobacteriota bacterium
GCCTGCGCCCGCTCGATACGGCCGGCCGCCAGCCCGCCGCGGCGGCGCAGCCTCGCTTCGACGCGCGCCATGCGGCCGTGGTCGTCGGCGGCGTGGTGATCGTGGCCGAGCAGGTGGAGCAGGCCGTGGAGCGCGAGCACGCGCAGTTCGGTCGCGTAGGGATGCCCGGCCTCTCGCGCCTGGCGCCGCGCCACGCCGGTGGCGATGACGATGTCGCCGAGGGCGGGGGCGGGCGCCGTGCGTGCACCCCGTCCCGGCGGCGGCGCCGCGGGGAACGAGAGCACGTCCGTCGGTGCGTCCGTGCGTCGGTAGGCGCGGTTGAGCGCACGGATGCGCGCGTCGCTCACGAGTGCGATGGCCAGGTCGCCGCGGGCGGCGGCCGGCGCGATGCCGGCCAGCCAGCGGCCGAGACCGCCGTCGGGCACGGCACGGCCGCGGCCGTCCGACACGGCGATCGAGAGCCCGGCGCGGCGAGTGCGGGACGGGAGCCTCAGGCGCGCCCGGGTTCCGGGCGAGCGGTTACTGTCGGGATCCACCGTGAGCTTCGTACGCCTTGACGATCTGCTGCACGAGCGGGTGCCGCACGACGTCCTTGTCGTCGAAGTGCACGAACGAGATGCCTTCGACGTGGCCGACGATCTTCATCGCATCCACCAGCCCGGACGCACGGGCGCTCGGCAAATCGATCTGCGTGATGTCGCCGGTGATGACGGCCTTGGAGCCGAAGCCCAGGCGGGTCAGGAACATCTTCATCTGCTCGGCGGTCGTGTTCTGCGCCTCGTCCAGAATCACGAACGCGTCGTTCAGCGTGCGGCCGCGCATGAAGGCGATGGGCGCCACCTCGATGGTGCCGCGTTCGAGCAGGCGCTCGGCGCGTTCCGCTTCCAGCATGTCGTAGAGCGCGTCGTAGAGAGGACGGAGGTAGGGATTCACCTTCTCCTGCAGGTCCCCGGGGAGGAACCCGAGCTTCTCCCCCGCCTCGACCGCCGGGCGGGCGAGGATGATGCGGCTCACTTTCTTGGCCAGAAGGTACGAGACGGCCTGCGCCATCGCGAGATAGGTCTTGCCCGTGCCGGCCGGTCCGATGCCAAAGACGATGTCGTGCTTCTCGATCGCATCGAGGTAGCGGCGCTGGTTGACGCTCTTGGGCATCACCTGCTTGCGCCCCGACGTGCGCGCAGGTCCGCGGAGGAAATAGTCCGAGAGCTCGACCGTCTCATCCTGGGAGACGAGCTGCGAGGCCGTCTTCACGTCCCCTTTGGCGAGCTTGTAGCCGCCGCGGATGAGCCCGGAGAGCTGCTCCAGGACGCGTTCGGCGCGGGCGACACCGGCCGTCTCCCCTTCGACGAGGAGCTCACGCCCGTTGGTCCGGATCCGGACCGCGAACTGCCCTTCGAGCTGCTTGAGATTCTCGTCGTAGGTGCCGTAGAGCGATTCCGCCCCTTCGTCGGGGACCTGAACTTTGCGTATAACGGTGGCAGGAGGGATGGGGAACTCCTTCGGAAGACGCTGGTGTCGTCAGCGATTCTAGCATCAGTCGTCCGGCCGGGCCTGCCAGCCCGGCCGTTCGCCGCTATTTCAGCTTCAGCTCCCGCAACTGGCGTTCGCTGACGGTTGACGGAGCCCCGGCCATGAGGTCTACCGCCTGGGCCGTTTTCGGGAAGGCGATGACGTCCCGGATGGACGGCTCGGCGCAGAGGATGGCCACGATCCGATCGAGCCCGAGCGCGATGCCGCCATGCGGCGGGGTGCCGTACTCGAGCGCGTCCACGAAGAACCCGAACCGCAGGCGCGCCTCCTCGTCAGAGATGCCCAGCAGCTTGAAGATGAGCCGCTGCATCGTCTGATCGTGGATCCGGATACTGCCGCCGCCGATCTCGCTGCCGTTCAGGACCAGGTCGTAGGCGCGGGCACGCGCCCGTCCCTGATCGGTCTCGAGCAGGTGGGCATCGCTTTCGAGCGGCGCGGTGAAGGGGTGATGCATGAACTCGTAGCGCCCCTCCTCCGCGACCCAGTCGAACATGGGGAAGTCCACGACCCAGAGAAACGCGAAGCGATCCGGGTCGAGCAGGTTCTCCTTGCGTGCCATGTGGAGCCGCAACTGGCCGAGCAGCCGGGACGTGGCGGCGTGCGGGCCGGCGGCCATCAGGACCAGGTCGGCCACGCCCGCGCCGGCCAGTTCGAGCGCGCGCTGGATGGCCGCCTCGCCGGCGGCCTTCAGCGCGGAGCTCTGCACGGCGCCCTCGCCGCGACGGGCCCACACCAGCCCCTCGGCGCCGAACTGCTTCGCCTGCGCGACGACCTCGTCCAGCTCACGGCGCGAATACCGGGCCGCCCCGGGCACCGCGAAGCCCCGCACCTCGCCGCCCGACGCAATCACGTCGCGGAAGACGCCGAACGGTGACTCGGCAAACGCGGACGACAGGTCGCTGATCTCCATGCCGCAGCGGAGGTCGGGCTTGTCTGACCCGTACTTCGCGATCGCCTCGGCATAGGGCAGACGGAGAAAGGGTTGCGGCGCCGGGCGTCCGATGAGCGCCATCAGCCGCTCCATCAGCGGCTCGAGCGTCGCGAAAATGAGATCCTCGGTCGCGAACGACATCTCGAGGTCCACCTGCGTGAACTCGGGCTGACGGTCGGCCCGCAGATCCTCGTCGCGGAAGCAGCGCGCGATCTGGAAATAACGGTCCATGCCGGAAATCATCAGGATCTGCTTGAAGATCTGGGGCGACTGCGGCAGCGCGTAGAACTCCCCGGGGTGCACGCGGCTCGGCACGAGATAGTCGCGCGCCCCCTCCGGCGTGGACTTCGCCAGCATCGGCGTCTCGATCTCGAGGAAGCCCTGCTCGTCGAAGTACTGCCGAATCGCCATCGTGGCCCGGTGCCGCATGATCAGATTGCGCTGCATCCGCGGGCGGCGCAGATCGATGAAGCGGTACTTGAGCCGTGTCTCCTCCGTGACCTCGATCTCGTCCGCGATCATGAAGGGCGGGGTCTTCGCTTCGTTCAGCAGGCGGAACCCGAGCGCGGTGACCTCGATCTCCCCCGTCGCGATCTTCGGGTTGACCGTCTCGGCGGCGCGCGGCTCCACGCGCCCGGTGACGGCAACCACGAATTCCGATCGGAGGCGCTTGGCGTCGGCAATGAGCCGCTCGTCCACGCGGGCCACGACCTGCGTCACGCCGTGCCGGTCGCGGAGGTCGATGAAGATGAGCGAGCCCAGGTCGCGCACGCGGTGCACCCATCCGAGGAGCACGACGTCCCGGCCGACATCTCCGGCGCGGAGCGCGCCACAGGTATGAGTTCGCGCGAGCGTACCAAGCGGTTCTATGTTCATGATTTATTCAGGGCTGCCAGAGCCTGGCCCGGACGGTGCGGCGCGGCCGGCGGCCGCCACCAGCGCGGCCACCTGCGCGCGCGGCACGGTCTCCTGCACACCCGTCCCGAGATTCTTGACCGACACCGCTCCGCGCGCGATTTCGTCGGCGCCGAGGATGGCGGCACAGGGGATGCCACGCGCCGCGGCGTACTTCATCTGCCGGCCGATCTTGTCGACCTCGGGATACACCTCGACGCGCACCCCCTCACGCCGGAGCTG
>JANPJN010000395.1:0-8254 GCA_031425515.1 Acidobacteriota bacterium
TCATCTGGCCATCCTCCAGCGATCCGATGTGTGACGAGTCCCAGGGGAGGAGAGGGATTATAGTGCGTCAAAGGTGAAGTGGTGAAGAACACACAAATGCTGTTCGCAGCGGCGATCGTGACCACCGGTGTCGGCGTTCTCTCGGCCCAGCGGCCCGCCGCACCGGCGCGAGCGCCGCGCCCTGGCATCGACTGGCCGGCCTTCCGCGGCATCGACGCCAGCGGCGTCGTCATGGAGGGACGGCCGGCCCCGACCACCTTCACCCCAGCGTCCGCCGCGTGGCGGACGAAGATTCCAGGACTCGGCAACTCGAGCCCGATCGTCTGGGGCGACCTCCTGTGCGTGACGACGGCAGTCAGCGCGAAGGACAATTCGTTCAAGCCGGGACTCTACGGCGATATTGAACCGGTGAACGACAGCAGCCCGCATGAGTGGAAAGTGATCTGTCTGGACAAGCGGACCGGCGCGACCCGCTGGGAGCAGACGGTTCACAAAGGTGTGCCGGCCGTGAAGCGGCACCCGAAAAGCACCCAGGCGAACGCGACGCTTGCGACGGACGGTACTTACCTGGTCGCGTTGTTCGGGTCGGAAGGCCTGCACGTCTTCGACCTTGCCGGCAAGCGCCTCTGGAACAAGAGCTTCGGCGTGCTCGACTCCGGGTTCTTCACCGCGCCGGAAGCCCAGTGGGGGTTCGCCAGCTCGCCGATCATCCACAACGGCGTCGTGATCGTTCAGGCCGACGTGCAGAAGAACTCGTTTCTCGCGGCGTTCGACGCCGCCACCGGCAAGGAACTCTGGCGCGTGGCGCGCAACGACGTGCCGACCTGGGGGACGCCAGCCATCGTCGACGCCGCCGGGCGGAAGCAGGTCGTCGTCAACGGCTGGAAGCATACCGGCGGGTACGACTTCGAAACCGGCCGTGAGCTCTGGAGGCTCACCGGCGGGGGCGACATCCCGACGCCGACGCCCATCGCCGGGCACGGCCTGATCTTCATCACCAGTGCGCATGGCGACGAGTCGCCGGTGCACGGCATTCGAGCGACCGCCACAGGCGACATCTCGCTGAAACGCGGCGAGACCAGCAACGCGCACGTGGCGTGGAGCGTCCCGCGCGCCGGCGCGTACATGGCGACGCCGCTCCTCTACGGCGACTACCTGTACGTCATGAGGTAACGGCGTCCTCGGCGTCTACGAGGCGCGAACCGGGACACGCGTGTATCAGCAGCGTCTGGGTGCCGGCGCGACCGCCTTCACCGCATCGCCTGTGGCGAGCGGCGGACATGTGTATTTTGCGACCGAGGATGGCGAGGTCTACGTGATCAAGGCGGGACCGGCATACGAACTGCTGGCGACGAACAAGCTCGACGCCGCGATGCTGGCGACGCCGGCGATCTCAGACGGCCGGCTGTTCATCCGCACCAGGGACGAATTGCTCGCGTTCGGAAATTGAGGTCGCTGACGACGTTGGAGGCAGCCCTACCGCGGCTTCTGGGCTGCGGGGCATGACGATTGGACAGGTGAGCCCTTCACGCCTGAAGGTCACCTTCAACACGATCAACCCTTCGGGGGTGTCCATCGCCTGGGCGGTTCGCTTCAACCCCGAGGCGTTCCCCGGGTCCGATCACATCACCGCGCGCAGAGTTTCCACGACGACGTGGGAACTCGAGGTGACCGCGAGCGATCGTGCGATCCTGGCATCGGGCGGGACGAACAGGAATCCGGTCACGCGCGAGGGGCCTTTCTCGATGCCTTTCAAAACGATCGTCACGTCGCCGCCCGGATCGTAGTGTCGTCGTCAGGCACCGTTCGTTGAACGCAAACCAGGGGGCGCACCTGGCGGCGTAATACGTTCGAGGTCATCCGCGGCTTCCGTCGTCCAGCGGACGCGCATCAGCCGCGATAGCGCTGATCAATCCGAGCGGCGACGTCATCGGGCTCGAGCATCCGGCCTTCTCGTGCCGAGGCGCGACCCTTCTCAACCTCGCTGCGGAACCAATCGTCGTGGTCGATCGAGCTGGCCAACAGGTCGAGCGCCACCTGGTCCGCCGTGCGGCCAGTCTCCGTGGCGAGCCGCGTCAGATTCGCTTCGAGTTTCGGGCGGCAGCCACGCGGCTGGGGCGCTTGCGGCAGGCTCTTTCGAAGGGAGTGAGTATCAGGGGTCTGCCAGCCGAACTCACGGCGACACAGAGATGCGCGAGGCGGAAGGAGCGCCTGCGGCCGCAAGCCCGCGGGGGAGCGAAGTCGCCGCGCAGCGAGCGTGGGGAAACTAAAGGGGCCCCATGCGAGCGAAGTGTGATGGAAGTGAGCCGCGATGGAATCGAACCATCAACCCGCAGATTAAGAGTCTGCTGCTCTGCCAATTGAGCTAGCGGCCCACAAAGGGGAGGCAAAGAACGCCAAGTATATCAGACACCTGCGCGTTGTGATACAACGCCGCGGTAGACGATGCTCACGACATCAACAAGAGCGATCAGGCGCTCGCTCGTGGCCCTCGTGTGCGCCCTGCCTATCACCGCGTGTCCGACAGCGGCGGAACCTCGGCCCGCTCCAGCCGCTGCCCAGGCGATCGAGACGGCCACCAAAACCAGCCGCGACTGGAAACGCCTCACCACGCCGGACCTCACCGTCGTCGGCAACGCGAGCGAGCGAGACCTGCGCCGCGCCCTGAAAGAAATCCAGGACTTCCGCGCGGCGTTGGCCGCGCTCTTCCCCGGGCTGAAAATGGCCGCCCGGACCCCGACGCTGCTTGTCGTCCTCAAGGACGAGATGTCCTTCCGGAAATTCCGGCCTCGGGACGAGAAGGGCCGCCGCCGGGAGAACGTGGCCGGCTTCTTCACGGCCGCCCCGCATGCGAACTATATGGTGCTGGGCACGTACGGGGACCGCGCCCTGACCTTCGAGGTGATCTTCCACGAATACACGCATTTCATCATCCGCGAGAATTTTCATGAGGTGCCGCTCTGGGTGAACGAGGGCCTGGCGGATTTCTATTCGACCTTCCGGAGCAACTACAAAGACGGCCGGAGCCTTGTCGGAGCGGCCCCCACGGGCCGCCTCTCGAGCCTGTGGGGCGGCACCCGGCTGCCGCTTCAGCGGATTCTGACGAGCGAAGGGGCCGCGAGCCTCTATCGCGACCCGGCGCGGACCTTCGCGTTTTACGCCCACTCCTGGGCGCTCGTCCATTACCTGCAGCTCGGGAACAACAGCGCGCGCGGGGGGCAGTTGCCGGCATACCTGCACGCCCTCAATCAGGGGCTCTCGATCGAGCGGGCTTTCGATGCCGCCTTCCACACCACGTTCGACGGCATGGGGAAGGAGCTCGATACCTATCTGCGACAGACGGGCCTCCCGGGGCTGCTCATCGACCCCGGCGCTCCTCGTGGCGACCAGGCGGGCGAGCCCGTCGTAGTCCCGCTGCGTGAGACAGACGCCGCCTTTATCCAGGGAGACATCCTGGCGCTGGTCGGCGCGACGGAGGATGCCGAGAACATCCTGTCCAGGGCGCTGACGCTGGATCCGACCCACACGGAGGCGCGCATCGCGATGGCACGCGTGCGCGGTCAGCAGGATCGAGATGAGGAGGGCATCCAGGCGCTGCAGGCTGTCGCCGCGGCCGAGCCGGGCAGATTTTCCGCACAGCTGTACCTGGCTGACGCCCTTCGCGGCGCAAAACGCTATCAGGAAGCGGTCCTCGCGGCGGAACGGGCGGTCGCTATCGAACCGGAATCCACGCACGCCTGGTACGGCCTGAATCTGTCGGCCCTCGCAGCAGGACGGGACAGCCAGGCGGAAGCGGCATTTGCCCGGTTGATCAAACAGGATGGCGACCCATCCTGGCACCGAAGCCGCACGTACGACGCGTACGCGCTCGGACTCGATGAGGCCGTTCTCCGAAGTGCACAGGCTTTCATCGACGCCGCAGGATGGGGAAATGAGTCGTCGCCGTATGTCGCCTACGCCGGCGCGCTCGCGGGCATGCGGCTGCGCCGCCAGGCTGAGGCCGCCACCCTGCTCGAGAAAGCCAGCCTGTCGGTCCGCCTCGGTTCCTGGCAGGACCTCCTGGCGACGTACCTCGCAGGGCAGCTCTCCACCGACCAGATCATTGCCAAAGCGGGAAACGACGGTGAACGGACCGAGGCGCGCGCATACGCGGGCATGCTGGATCTGATCGCGGGACGGCGGGAAGAGGGGCTCCGCCAACTGCGATGGGTCAGGGAGCGCGGACTGAAAAGCTATGTCGAGTACAGGATGGCCGTGGCCACCCTCGCACGCCTGGAAGAGGAGCAGCCGTCGGCGAAGTAGCGAGGCGCGCGTCACGCGCCTCGCTTGAACAGGAATTTCACGTGTACCACCCGCTGCTCCGCGTCGACCCGCGTCTCGCCCGAGACGGTGACGGGCTTCCCCCGCGTCAGCGGCGCAATCTCCGCGTTCCGGAAGGTGTCGGCATACGTGTCGTCGTAGATCGCACCCTCTGCCAGCCGCCACCGCTTCGTCAGGTGCTCGGCATCTGCGGCAGTAATTCCCTCGAACGCGAGCGTGCCCATCCGGAACTGCGGCCCCTCCTCGACGCGCATCTCGAAGCTCGCCCGCCGCGATGTGTCCTCCAGCTTCGGGCTGTACGTGGCTGCGGCCGTCAGGTACCCCTGCTTCCGGTAGAGCGCGCGGGCACGTAACAGGCCGGCCTCGATGCGGGACGCATCCGCCAGGTCGCCCGGCTTCATGCCGAGTGCGGCGTCGAGATCGCCCGTCGGAATCGCGGCATTGCCGGTCCACTCGGCCCGCTCCCACGCGAACGCCCCTCCCTCGGAGACGTTCAGTGCGGCCGACACGCCCCCGCACCCCCGGTCCGGCGTCACGGTGGGAGCGGCGAAGGCGGCGCGCCAGTGCCCGCGTCGGCGATACATGTCAATCAACGTCCCGCTGGACACGTTCGTGAGGTAGAACCGCGAGTAGGCCCCGCCCACTTCGGTCCCGGGCGCCGACAGCAGCTCGCGCTCCGGCAGCGCACTCGCGCCGATGACACGAAGCGCACACAGCGTCGGCGCAGGATCTTTCACGCTGAAGAGGTACTGGAGCGAGGCGCTCTTCATATCGGTCTGCGGCGAGAAATGCGCCCGCCCCGGCAGGTTCCGCGTCGTCAGCAGCGCCTGCAGCGAGCGGAGCATCAAATCGGGAATCCCTTCGGCTGGCGGCGCGGTGCCGTCAAAGGACGGCACATCCGCCCGCACGGCCTTCACGATCTCCTCGTCCGTGAACCACACGAAGTTGTCGAACAGGACCGGGATCGTCCAGTCGGCCTCCTCGATCTCGAAGACGACGGTCATCTTGCGGCCGGCGGTGACGTACCGGTAGCTGAGACTCTTGAACAGACCCGTGCCCGCGAGGCGCTCAGCCACGGGTTTGAGCGCCGCCACGCTGATCGGGCCGCCGACCGCAAGGCCGCTCAACTTCGCGATCTCGGCGGGTACATAGCGCTTCGCACCGGTCACCTGCACGGCGCCGATCTCATGCGTCGCGGACGGAGCCTCCTGGACGGCGGCTGCGGGCAGCGGCGCGAGGGCTACGAGAACACACAAGGCAACCGTGATACCCAAGGCACCTCCGCCGTGAAAGACGGAACACTGTGGCGTGAAAGCTCGCAATTATAAGCTACCCACTCGCGTCGTCGGCCCCTCCCGTAAGAAACTCCGGCCTGCGGCTTCTAACTGACCGGGCATGAACGCGACGCAACAGCACGCACGCTTCGACCGCTGGCTGCACGACCACGCCGCCATCCTCCACCACGTCGTCAATGGGTTCGCCGGCGGGGAGGAACGGAAGGACCTGATGCAGGAGGTTCTGCTGGCCCTCTGGAAAGCCATTCCCGCCTTCCGGAACGATGCGCAGCCCTCGACCTTCGTCTACCGCGTCTCGCACAACGCCGCCCTCACATGGACGCGCACGCAGCGCAACTACCGGGCGAGGCTCGAGCGCTTCCAGGCAGAACCGGCAGCCGAGACGACCGCGCCGCCGCCCGGCGCCGGTGAGCAGGAACTGCTGGAACGGCTCTACGGCGGGATCCGCGATCTGCCGCCGCTCGACCGCTCGCTCGCGCTGCTCTTCCTCGACGGCCTGACCTACGCCGAGATGGCCGCCATCCACGGTCTGACGGAGAGCGCCGTCGGTGTGCGCCTGCACCGGCTCAAACAGTCGCTCGCCGACGCCATGAAAGGATCCGCCCATGGACCCCGCTGATCTCGGCCGCCTGTGGCGCTCGCCTCACAACCAGCCGTCCGCGGCACAACTCGAAGAGGACCGAATGACGTTCATCACCGATCTCCGTCGCCGGCATCGCGGGTTCGTGGTCTTCATGGCGTTGGTCTTTGCTGCGCTCGCCATCCCGACCGCACAGCTGATCTATCACCTGCTCGCGCCAGGCCCGGGCACGGACCCCGTGGACGTCCGGCGCGAGTGGGGAGTGCTCGCGGCTCTCGCGATGCCGTGGGCCGCCTGGGCGTTCTTCGTGATCCAGTATCGGCGGCACCGCGCCGCCTTCCCTGACGTGGAGACCTCGATCAGGGAGAGTGTGCAGGCGCTGCTCGACGACAACCGCATGGCGCGGGGGCGCAACTTTGTGGTGGGAGGCCTGCAGGCCGGGTGTCTGCTCCTGCTGCCGCTGATGATCCGGCAGCTCAAGGCTTCAGGAAAGGCGGGCAGCGAAATCGACATCACCCTGATCGTGGTTCCCGTGATCCTGGGCGCCATCCTGCTGGGCCTGATCTGGAACCACCAGCGCACGCTCCTGCCGCGCAAGCGCGAGCTCGAAGCGCTGCTGAAGTCCTACGACGCCGACCCGCGTCCATCGGCGTGACGCCGTGCGGGCTGCGCGGGTGAAGGCTAGGGCCGCCCCCCGGATTGCTGGCGTTCCGCTCTCGAGGTCCGAAATCCGCACTGTGCGGCTTGCTGAAAATTGGCTGTAAGCGTGCGCGTGGCACGTTCGCACGTCCAGGCCGCCTCGTCGGTCGGAGAGCCTAAACTCCGGAGCCACCGCCGCCGATAACGCACGAGAATGCCGTCGGATCCCCAAGGCGCCATCCTCAACGTCGACGACACCGAAGCCAGCCGGCATTACAAGTCCGGCATTCTGCGCCAGGCCGGATTCGTCGTCCACGAAGTCCGCAACGGCGTCGAAGCGCTGGAGTTCCTCGCGCAATCGCCGCCCGCCCTCATGCTCCTCGACGTTCTCCTCCCAGGGATGGACGGGTTCGAGGTCTGCCGTCGCGTGAAGGCCGATCCCCGCACGGAACACGTGCCCGTGCTCCACATCACCGCCGCCTGCCTGACGGACGCCGATTGGGCCCGCGGGCTCGAGGTGGGCGCCGAAACCTATCTCATGGAGCCGGTCGCCCCGGAAGTCCTCATCGGAACGGTCCGGCGCGTCCTGCACCGCCGTCGAGTCGAAGACGGACTGCTCCGGGCGCAGACGCGAATCCTGACCTCGCTCCAGTCGTCGGAGGCGCGCTATCGGGCGCTCTTCCTGCACGCCCCGTACGGGATCTACACCGCGACCCTGGACGGCCGCGTGCTGACAGCCAATCGCGCCCTCACGCAGATCCTCGGCTACGCGTCGGTCGAGGCGATCACGGCCGTCAACGCCTCGGCCTTCTACGCCGATCCCTCGGCCCGGCAGCCGACGGTGGCCCGATGGCTGGCGCAGGGACGTGTCGAGGCGGGTGAAGTTCTGTGGCAACGGCAGAACGGCGACCCGCTGACGGCCCGCCTCACCGGCCGTGTCGTTGCGGGCACACCGCCTGGAGAGCCAACGCTCGAAGTGTTCGTCGAGGACGTCACGGAGCAGCGCCGACTGGAGGCCGAGAACCGCCAGACCCAGAAGATGGACGCCGTCGGACGCCTCGCCACCGGCATCGCCCACGACTTCAACAACCTGCTCACCGCCATGCTCGGGTACACGGACCTCATGCTGGAACAGATCGACCCCGACAAGCCGATCCACGAAGACCTGTTGCAGGTGCACAAGGCAGCGACGAGCGCCGCGGCGCTCACCCAGCAGCTCCTCGCATTTGCCCGCAAGCAGACGTTGCGGATGCAGGTCATCGATCTGAACACCATCGTCAAGGCGAGCGAGCACCTGATTCGCCGCGTCATCGGGGAGCACGTCCGGGTCGTAGTCTCCCTCGCAGACGGAACACTCGCGGTCAACGCCGACGCCGTCCAGCTCGAACAGGTCCTCGTCAACCTGGTCGTCAACGCCCGC
>JANPJN010000396.1:0-6754 GCA_031425515.1 Acidobacteriota bacterium
CTCAGCTTCGTCATACAGCCGGAGGCACGGGGCACGGCCGACGCGATCCTTGCCGCGGAAGCCTGGACAGCCGGGGAGCCGTTTCTGGCGATGAATGCCGACAACCTTTACCCGACGGGCGCGCTTCGCGACCTCGCGGCGCTCGACGAGCCTGGCCTCCCTGCGTTCGAGGCCGCCGAGCTGGTCCGGTCCGGCAACATTCCCGCTGAACGCATCCGGGCGTTTGCGCTCCTCCAGACGGACCAGCACGGGTACCTCACCGGCATCATCGAGAAACCGGAGGCCGTTCCCCACGTGGAGACAGCCGCCGATCGCTCCACCCTCGTCAGCATGAACTGCTGGCGGTTCGACGACCGGATCTTCGCCGCGTGCCGCGATGTTCCCCGCTCGCCGCGTGGAGAGCTCGAGTTGCCCGAGGCGGTCGGTCTCGCGCTGCATCGGGGCATGCCGTTCAGGGTGCTGCGCGCCAGTGGTGCCGTGCTCGACCTCTCGACCCGAGGGGACGCGGCCGAAGTCGCGCGCCGCCTGTCGGGCGTGGCGGCCCGACCGTGATGCCGCACCCACACGGGACCGCCGCCGATGCCGCGAACCGTCTCACCGGATGTGGAGGCGACGTCGTGGACCAGCCGCTGCGGCTCGCGCAGTTCGAGCTGGCCCTCGCACGCTTTGCTCACGTCGACGGTGGCGCGCCGCAATACCTCTTCTGGGTACCCGGACGCCTCGAGATGTTCGGCAAGCACACGGACTACGCCGGCGGGCGCTCGCTCGTGGCGGCGGTGCCGAGAGGCTTCGCGGTGGCGGCTGGCGGCCGCGCCGACGGGCGCGTGCAGGTCGTGGACGCGGCGCGCGACCAGACGGTCATGTTCGATGCGAAGGGCGACATGGAGCCGCACGGGTCACCGGCGCCGGTCGGCTGGCGCCACTACGTCGCCACGGTCGTCAGGCGCCTTCGCCGCAATTTTCCGAACCCGTCCTCCGGCGCCACGATCGTCTTCGCGAGCGACCTGCCGCGGGCGTCCGGCATGAGCAGTTCCAGCGCGTTGATGGTCGCGGTCGCATCCGCGCTCGTCCGAGTGGCCGCCATCGACCGCCGGCCCGAATGGGCGGCGACGATCCGCAGTCCGCTGCACGCGGCCTCGTACTTCGCCTGCATCGAGAACGGCATGAGCTTCGAGACGCTGCCTGGCGACGCTGGTGTCGGGACACACGGTGGCAGTGAGGATCATGCCGCCATCCTGTCGGGGCGGCCGGGGCATCTCTCGGTCTTTGGCTTCGTTCCGCTCAGGCGCCTCGACGACGTGGCGCTGCCAGGGGCGTGGCGGTTCGTGCTCACACCATCGGGGATCGCGGCGGACAAGACGGGAGGCGCCATGGGGCCCTACAACCGGCTCGCCCGGGGCGCTCAGGTGTTGCTGGATCGGTGGAATCGTGATGCGGCGTCGCCGGCCCCCTCGCTGGCGGCTGCGCTCTCCTCATCTCCGGATGCCTCGTCTCACCTGCGAGAGCTCCTTGCGACCATGGTGAAACCGGAATGGCCCCGCGCGGTGCTCCTCGACCGCCTCGAGCACTTCGTGCGGGAGGACGGACGGGTCGGTGCCGCAGCGGGCGCGCTCCGGTCCGGGGATGCTCTCGAGCTCGGCCGCCTCGCGGCCGACTCGCAGCGTGACGCCGACCTGCTGCTGGCCAATCAGGTGCCGGAAACGGTCGCGTTGTGCTCATCCGCGCGAGCGAGCGGCGCCTTTGCCGCGAGCAGTTTCGGCGCCGGGTTTGGAGGCAGCGTGTGGGCACTGGTGCCCTGCGACGAGGCGGACGCCTTCGCCCGCCGCTGGCACCCGCAGGCGTTCGTCGCGCGTCCGGCGCCGCCCCTGACCGAATTGTGAAGGCGGTCCGGAGGTTGCAACACCCCGCGAAGAGGGGAGAACGGCGTGGCACACGACGAGAGCAGCTCGACTGAGACAGACCCCACGGCAGCGGAGCCGACGGTGGAGGAGAAGCGCGGTAACGTCGTCCGTCTGGCGTTCGGGGGACGGACCGAGGCGTTCGAGACGTTCGTACAGGTCGTTCGCGATGCCATCCCGGCTGGGGCTGGCGTCATCCTGCGCGGCAGCGCGGTGACCGGCACGCGCTGGAAGGATGGCGCGCCGTTCGACGCCGACGGAGAAGGCACGAGCGATCTCGACCTCACCCTTGTCGGCGGCGACGAGGTAATGGCGCTCTACAAGCTCACGGGGTTCTTCGTGCCGGGCGTGCACTCACGCCCGCTCAGCGATGAGGATCCCGAGATCGCGCCGGACCTGATACCGCTGAGGAAGCAGTTGATGGCGATGGTCAAGCGGCCCGTCAACATTCAGGGCTCGCGCGATGCGGTCATCTACTTCCGAGGCGAACTGATGGGGCAGCCCTATCTGACCCTGATCGACAAGGACGGCGACCCCGCCTGACGCGCCGTGCGAGTCCTCAGCTACAACATCCGCCGCGGCGGCGCCGGCAAGGAGCCTGAGCTCGCCGCCGCAATCGCCTCCGTCGCTCCCGACCTCGTTGTCCTTCAGGAAGCCACCGACCCGAAGGTCGTGGCGCGTCTGGCGGCAGAGACCGGGATGGCGCAGTGGGCCTCCCGCATCGGAGAGTCGCTCGCGTTCATGAGCCGGCAGCCTGTCCACCAGCACGCGTGGCACCGGCCGCGATTCTCGCGTCACGCCTTTCTCGAGATCCAGCCCGGAGCGGGTGAGTTTCGTATCTTCGGCGTGCATCTGGCCGCGCTGTACTCCGCCTGGACCGAGCGGCGCCGGGTGATCGAGTTTCGCGCGCTCCTGGCCTCGATTGCGCGCCACGAAGAGGGCTTCCACCTCCTGACCGGCGACTTCAACACGCTGGCGCCAGGCGATCTCCTGGACTTCCGGAAGCTTCCGCACCGTCTTCGCGCGCTGGTCTGGATGAGCGGCGGCCGGATTCGATGGCGCACGATTCAACTCATTCTCGACGCCGGGTACGCTGACGGATACCGCCACCTCCACGCACCCGATGCCGGCTACACGTTTCCGACGTGGGCTCCGCACGTGCGTCTGGACTACGTCTTCCTTCCCAAGGCCTTCGCGGATCGCCTGAAGGACTGCCGCGTCGTTGGCGGCGACACCGCCGCGGACGCCTCCGACCATTTTCCCCTGCTGTGCGAGGTGGAGACAGAGCCCTGACGCCGCCGGGTCGGGTCTGAGCACACCTTCGGCGCCCGCCGCTGCGTGGACGCCGGGTCGATGTCATACAATCCTCTGCCATGCAACGCGTGACGATCGCTCCGTTCGGCCGGACGTCAGACGACATCGACGTGGCCGTGGTCACCCTGCGCAACAGGAACGGCATCGAGCTCGAAGCCCTCACCTATGGGGCCATCATCCGGTCGCTGCGCGTCCCGGATCGCCGCGGCGCACTCGACGATGTGGTGCTCGGCTACGACACGCTCGACGAATATCTTCGCCGGAACCCGTTTCTGGGTGCGCTCGTCGGGCGCTGCGCCAATCGGATCGCAAGGGGTCGATTCTCCATCGCTGGCCGGGAGTATCCGCTGGCGGTCAACAACGGGCCCAATCACCTGCACGGCGGGGTGCGCGGCTTCGACAAGGTCGTGTGGCAGGCGACGCCTGATGCGGACAGCGCCGGCGTGGTGTTCGGCCGCACGAGTCCGGATGGAGAAGAGGGCTACCCCGGCACGCTCGCCGCGACGGTGCGCTACTCCCTGACCGACGAAAACGAGCTGGTCATCGACTACACGGCCGTGACCGACCGCGCCACGCCCGTCAATCTGACCCAGCACAGCTACTTCAATCTCGCGGGACACGGCGCCGGCGACATCCTGGATCACATCCTGACGATCGATGCCGACCGCTACACGCCTGTGGACCCGTCGCAGATTCCGACCGGCGCGCTGGCTCCGGTCGAGGGAACGCCGCTCGATTTTCGGCGCCCGACGGCCATCGGATCGCGGATTCAGCAGGCGCACGAGCAGATCGTCATCGGGGAAGGGTACGATCAGAACTTCGTCCTGAACGGGGACGGCGCCGGTCTTCGGGTCGCCGCGCGAGTCGTCGAGCCCCGCTCGGGCCGCACGCTGGAGGTGGCCACCACGCAGCCCGGTCTCCAGCTCTATTCGGGCAACCGTCTCGACGGGTCCATCATTGGCAAGGACGGGCGCCCCTACATCCGGCGCGCCGGCTTCTGCCTGGAGACCCAGCACTTTCCCGACTCTCCCAACCAGCCGTCGTTTCCGTCCGTCATCCTCGAGCCGGAGCAGGAATACCGCCACCGGACGGTGTTCACGTTTGGGAGTAGCTGACAGCTCTCAGCTCTGAGCTCTCAGCTTCCAGCTCTCAGCTCTCAGCTTCCAGGGCTTGTCGAGCTGTCAACTGTCAACTGTCAACTGTCAACTGTCAACTGTCGAACTGACGAGCGCGGCCCGTCAGCGACCGGGTGGCTTGTCGTGGATCCACACGCCGTCGAAGAGCGGCGCGGCGGCGCCGCGGACGGTGGCAATGACGACGTGGCGGGATTGGTTCAGGGGCAGGCCCAGCGCGGGGGCGACCTGGTGGAGCAGCGGGCGAGCCTCGTTGTGCACCAGCACGCCTCCCGGTGCCAGCATCGCCGCGATGTTGGACAGCGCCAGCATCAGTTGCACGTCATCGAAGTAGGGGAGCACATTCGTCACCACGACGAGGTCGAACGAGCCCTGGTTGAGCCGCTCCGTGACGATGTCGAGAGGGACCGCGGTGAGGGCTGCGGCGGGCTGCGATCCTACCCTGATGGTCTTGCGCAGATGGCCACTGCCCGCCGCGCTCGGGGCGCGGGCGGCCGATGTGGGCGCCCCGATCGCCGTACCGAGCTGTGCGAAATACCTGCGATATTCTGCGGAGAGTGTGACGCTCCCGCTCTCACCGATGTCGCTGACGAGCGTCAGCACGGGCGGCGCGGCACGCGAACGGGCGAGATGCTCGACGACCCGTGGGTTGATATCGGCGCCGACGACCTGCAAGTCCTCCAGGGAAGACAGGCCAAGCGCGACGAGCGCATCGATGACCGCCCAGGGCTGATAGCTTTCCGGCGGGCCGGCCTCCACCAGTCCCGTCCTCGGCGCAAGGTTCAACCCCGGCCCCACAATCAGCACGCGTCGAATCCGCCGTGCGGGGTCCAGCGCGCGGATGATCCCGAGGCCGTCATACACGACGTAGCCGGCTTCGACAGCGGTGTCCGTACTCAGACCGCGGGCGCGATAGAGCTCCGCCACCGCGTCGGCGCCGGCTCGTTGCGCGACGAACTCTTTCCGGTAGACGAACCGCATCGCGCGCAAGTACTCGCCAAGCACGGCAGCCTCGCGCGTTCCGCGGACGGGAAACGCGGAATCCACGAGGGACTGGAAATACCGGATACGCACATCGCGCCCTGGTGCGTCCAGTGCGCCGAGCAGCGCAGCCACGCGCGTCCGTACAACCGGTGGAATGGACGGCTGGACGTCAGAACGATTCTCGAGGAATGCCTCGCGGGCGGCCGCGGGGAGGCTCTCGACAAGCGCCTTCGCACTCAGCGCGGGTTCGATGGACGGCAGCGTCGTGAAGTGTGTCGATTGCAGCGCGTAGAAGACGAGGTGATCCATGTCCCCCTCGCCCATGCGTCGGAGGCTGTCGGTGTGCGTGGTCTGCACGAATCCGTCGAACGACGCCGACGTCAATCCCCGGGCTTCGAGCCTGGCGTGCAGACTGGCCACATCGGCCCAGACGATCCGGTGTGACGTCAGCGTCTGAGCGTCGGCGAGACGCGCCGCGGCAAGTCCGAGCGCCGCGACAAGGGCCAGTACACGCATCGGTCTATTGTGAGCGAAGAACCGGGGGGATGGATTCGGGACGGCCGGACAGAGTTCGGGGCCCCAGGTCGCACAAACCTGGAGCCCCGACGGTGGTCGCCGCGACCTCGGGCCTTCGCGCCCGAGGCGTGAACCTCAGAAGATGAAGCGGAATCCCAGCTGCACGAAGCGCTGGAAGTTCGACTGGGCCGTCGTATTACGGTTGATTCGGCCGAAGTCCCCGGACGTCGTGGTCTGGTTGTAGTTGCGCTCGTCGTACATCGGACTGTTGAACAGGTTGAAGGCTTCGAGGCGGATCTGCATCCGCGTCCTCTCGGTGATGCGCGTAGCCTTCGCGAAGTTCATGTCCACCTGCCAGTAGGACGGCCGGCGGAACTCGTCGTAGCGGAACATCAGGGTGCGGCGCTGGAAGGCTTCCCGGATGAGGAAGTAGGGCTCCGTGCAGCCGTAGGCGGTCGAGACCGACAACAGATCGTATTTGCCCGTCGCCGCGTTCCGCTGTCCGACGCACGGCTTCACGCCGTATATGAACTGGCCGGCCTTCTTGCCCGGCAGCGCGACGTCGCTGAGATTGACCCCGGGCGCGAGGTCGATGTTCCCGGGCATGTCCCAGGGCTGGCCGGACTGATACACGAATGCCGGCGCGATCGACCACCCGCCGAGCAGGTAGCCCGCGAGGCTGCGCTCGTTTCGGTACCAGGGCAGTTCCCACACCCCGGAAGCGGTGATGCGGTGCTTGCGCTGCGAGAAGTACGGCCCTGTGTTGCGCAGGAGCGAGACCTCGTCCACATAGGCGTTGCCGATGCCGGTCGTCGTGTTCGCGCCTTCCTCGGTCCATCGCGGCACCCACGTGTAACCGGCGTTGATGGTCACGCCCTTCGACCAGCGCTTGTTCGCCACGACCTGCAT
>JANPJN010000397.1:0-3856 GCA_031425515.1 Acidobacteriota bacterium
CCGCGCGTGTGCCGCTGGATATCGTGGAAGAAGACGCCGCGCACCCCGTGCTCGTCCAGGCCGCGCGTCAGCTCGAGGAGTATTTCGCGGGAGAGCGGAAGGCGTTCGCGCTGGAGCTGGACGTCGCCGGCACGTCCTTTCAACGGAAGGTGTGGAGCGCGCTGATGACGATCCCGTTCGGGGAGACGCGGTCCTACGGGCAGATCGCGGCGCAGATCGGCGCTCGTGCCGCGGTGCGCGCCGTGGGGGCGGCCAACGGCCGGAATCCCGTGTCGATCGTCACGCCCTGTCACCGGGTGATCGGGTCCACCGGCAAGTTGACCGGTTTTGCCGGCGGTCTCGGGGTCAAGGCACAGCTGCTGGCATTCGAAGCCGCGTCGACCGGCCTGTTCCCGTCCTGAAAGACACCCCTGCCGGCGCCGCGGCGAGACGCACTCCGACGATCAACGCCCGAAGACCGCGACCGGCCGCCTGTCAAACTGCCGCACGTGGGGCAGGCACGACTTGACACTACATTTCTAATATTGTAGAAATGTAGCAATGAAGGTACCGGAGAGCGACGTTACCCACTTCGCCGACATGTTTGCGGCCCTTGGCTCCGAGGCCCGGCTTCGCATCGTCCGGCTCCTGCTTGCCGCGCACCCCGACGGAATGGTGGTGAACGAAATCCAGGCGGGAACCGGCGTCGCGGGGTCCACGCTCTCCCATCACCTCGAGAAGCTCAAACACGACGGCCTGGTCACGGCGGAGCGGGAGAAGGCGTTCATCCGCTACCGCGCCAACACGCAGGCGCTGGAGTCACTGCTCGCCTTCCTGTATGCCGAGTGCTGCACCCGCAACAAAGCCATCGAGCCGAAGAGAGTCGCCTCTCCCGGCAGATGAAAGGAGACGCCATGAGTGAACAGGTCAGGGAAGTCATTCGGGAAAAGTACGGCCAGGCGGCGCTTCGCGCCCGGAGCGGCGAGGGCACGTCGTGCTGCGGCGCCGCGCCGGCGCTCGAGTCCACCTGCGATCCCATCACCTCGAATCTCTACGATGCCGGACAGGAAGGGGAGGTGCCGGACCTGGCGGTCAAGGCCTCGCTCGGCTGCGGCAATCCGACCGCACTCGCGGAGCTGAAACCCGGCGAGACGGTTCTCGACCTCGGCTCGGGCGGCGGCATCGACGTGCTCCTGTCCGCCCGCCGCGTGGGCCCGACGGGGAAGTCGTACGGCCTCGACATGACCGACGAGATGCTGGCCCTCGCCGAAGACAACAGGCGCAGGAGCGGCCTGAAGAACGTCGAGTTTCTGAAGGGGGAGATCGAGCACATCCCGCTTCCCGACAACTCGGTGGACGTGATCATTTCGAACTGCGTGATCAATCTGTCCGGCGACAAGGACCGCGTGCTCGGCGAAGCGTTTCGCGTGCTGAAGCCAGGTGGACGCTTCGCGGTCTCCGATGTGGTGGTCCGGGGCGTCGTGCCGGCTGCCATTCGAAGGAGCATGGAGCTCTGGGTCGGCTGCGTGGCCGGCGCGCTCGCCGCCGACGAGTACGTCGCGAAGCTCGCCAAGGCCGGCTTCGAGGGCATCGATATCGAGACGACGCGGGTCTACGGCATCGAGGACGCGCGCACGTTCCTGGCCGGGCAGGGGCTCGACGTCGACGCCGTTGCGCGGGAAGTGGACGGCAGGTTCATCAGCGGCTTCATCAGAGCGACGAAGCCGGCCGCCACGGCCTGCTGCGCGCCTGGCTGCTGCGACTGACGCGCACACACGGAGCGCTAGTCGAGGACGATGCGCTCGGTCACCCTGCCGGCCTCGATCGGCCTGACGGAAAAGGCCGGATTGGTCCGCATCTCCGGTGTGACGAACGGGTCACCGGCGAAGACGATCTCGAAGATCTTCGGTGCATGACCCGGCGCCGACACTTCGAAGTGGATGTGCCCCGGAGCGCGACTGTCCGGGTACGAACCGGGCCTGATGGTCTCGAATGACCAGGCACCGCCGGCGTCAGTGCGCAGCAGCAGCCTGAGTCGGGGGTTGCGATTGTCGCTCACGGGCTTCACACCGTAATACCCCTCGTGGTCGGTCTGGAAGACGTAGATCGAGACGTCCCGGACGGGCGACCCGGAGCGCGTGACCACGACGCCGCTCACGTGGAGCGGCATCCCGGGCTCGCCTGCCGGCGTCATACGGCCGGTCGAGGGAGCCGAGGCGGGCGCTTCGTGGACGGCTTGTGCAGCACACGGCGCGCTCCCGAGCACGAGGGCGACCGCCGCGACGCACAGAACAAGACCGATCATCCGGGTCGTCAGGTCGTGCATGAGACGCCTCCTCCCGAATCTTCTCACTCTCCCGGGCCGGCGCACCCGCCCGCATCACATTTGGCAGTGGTGAGCGGCGGGATGAGCCGTGCACGCCGATCAGTGGGAACACGCTGTAGACAGCCTACGTCCAAGCCCGTAGACTCTCTACCATCATGGCGAAGACCCCCGACGACCGCCGCCTCGATCTTCTGCAGGGGACGCTCGACATGCTCATCCTCCGCACGCTGCAGTGGGGCCCGCGTCACGGGCACGGGATCGGCCAGACGATTCGTGCCCAGTCCGACGATCTGCTCAAGGTGGAGACCGGCTCGCTCTATCCGGCGCTGCACCGCCTCGAGAAACGCGGCTGGCTCAAGGCTGACTGGGACGTCACCGAGTCGAACCAGCGCGCGAAGTACTACCGGCTCACGGCCGCCGGCAAGGCGCAACTGTCGCGCGAGCGCGACCGCTGGTCGCAGATGGTCCACGCCATCGGCCGCATCATGAACCCGTCGCCGGCCGAGGAATAGCCCATGCGGCCAGACGACCGCGATCTGGACGAGGAGATTCGCAGCCACCTGGCCCTGAGCGCGAAGGACCGCATCGATCGCGGCGAAGCGCCGGAGGCGGCCCGGCTCGCCGCCCTCAGAGAGTTCGGCTACGTGCCCGCCATCCGCGACTCGATGCGCCGCGTCTGGTACACCCGCGGCATGGACTGGATGGGCGGGCTCGGGCGCGACATCCGAATCGCCTGGCGCTCCCTCCGGCGGGCCCCTGGTCTTGCCGCCACGGTCGTCATCACGCTGGCGCTCGGCATCGGCGCCAACGCCGCCATCGTCAGCGTCGCCCGAAGCGTGCTCCTGCGCCCGCTCGTCAATCGCGGCGAGGGACGCCTGCTGTACCTGCGGCAGATGGCCCCCTGGGCCGGCGCGGAGAACATCAGGTTCTCGGTACCGGAGGTCCGCGAGCTTGGATCCCGCGTGCCGACGATCGAGGCCTTCGGGGACTTCTCGACCGTGACGTTCACGCTCCTCGACGCCGGTGAGCCGCGCGTGGTCCGCGCGGGCGTCGTGAACGGATCCTTTTTCGAGGTGATGGGCCTCCGGCCGATCCTCGGCCGGCTCCTGCAGGGGTCAGACGATGGGCCGGACGCAGCCAGGGCCACATCTGCCCACCGGGGCGGGAACCTCCGCGCCGGGGCCCCCTCGGCATTCGATGGCGCCCAGGCGCATCAGCCGGCTGCGCGCGGGAGGGAACATCCGGGTCACGGCGGGCACAGGGCGTCGTCTGCGTCAGTTCGCCACCGCGCAGATGGCCTGTTCGTTCGTCCTGTTGGCGGCAGCGGGGACGCTGCTGGCCACGCTTGCCGCGCGACGGACGGCGGACACCGGCTACGACATGCGACAGGTGCTCGCGATCGATCTGCCGAACGCCACGACCGGCGTCAACGACGCGAGGGAGAGCGCGCACCACGACGAGATGGCGCGGCGGATCGCGGCGCTTCCGGGAGTCGAAGGGGCGGCGCTCGGGAGCTTCGTGCCGTGGCGCGACGCCGGCAGCCTCACCGAG
>JANPJN010000398.1:0-2300 GCA_031425515.1 Acidobacteriota bacterium
TGCCACACGTCGAGAATCACGCCGATGTTGGGTCCGCTGTCCTTCGCAAGCTGCAGCGTCTCGGGCAGCGTCCACATGAACGGGTTGGGCGGCGGCGCGCCCTCCCGTCCGGCGCGGAACTGCTGCACGCCGAGGAACTCGAGCCCGAGTTGAAGATTCGAGCGCTGGAGCACCTGCGAGATGGCCGCGAGGCGATCGCGAACCACCTTGCGGTGTTCCTCTTTGGGAACGGGCCCCGTCGGCGACAGCACGAGCATCATCCGGTCGCAGCCGATGGCGGCCGTGAACGCCGCATCCTCGGCAAGGGACGCCAGCGCCTGATCGAACGCCGCCGGCTCGCCGCCGAATGGCAGCGGCCGCGCCATGGGCAGGTTGGTGATGCTGGGTCTGATCTTCAGTTCGGCGAAGAGCGCCTTCGTGGCATCCACGCCGGCCGTCTTCGCGGCACCCAGATTCCAGTCCACCCCCGCGAACCCGACACGGGACGCGAGCCTCGCCATATCGGGCCAGCCGACGCCGCGCGCGACCGACCCGTTGAGCGAGATGTACATCTGGCCGCGGGCCGGAACGGCCGCTTGCGATGCGGCCGCGCGAGGACCGGCGACCGCCACCAGCGCGGCGGCACCGGCGGCGCGCTCCAGGAAATCACGCCGGGTGAGGAAGGGTTGCATGTGTGCCTCTCGAGCGCCTGCCGTCAGGCCCGGAGTTTCCGGTAGTTCGCGAGGCAGCGTTCCGCACGCTGGAACTGCTCGGTCGCGGGGCCATGCTCCTGTTCAATCAGGTAGTACTCCACGCCACCGACCGACTCGGCCGCCTCGAAGATCTGCTTCCACGGCGCCGATCCCTCGCCGAACACGACGCCGTAGCCACGCCCTTCGCCCGGCGCCCAGTCCTTGCAGTGCACGCTCTTGATCCGGCCTGGATGGCTCTTGATCCATGCGACAGGGTCCGCGCCGGCCTCGACGCAGGTGCCGACATCGAGCTGGAGGACGACATCCTTCGAGGTCCCCGACGCCAGGATGTCCATCGGGCGCTGTCCATCGACCGGCTTCCACTCGAGCTGATGGTTGTGGAACCCGGTCGCCATGCCGGCGGCCTTCAGCTTCTCGGCGGCGGCGTTGAGGCGGTCGGCCATGGCCTTCCAGCCGTCGATGCCGACCACCTTCCCCGGGCTCGCCATGATCAGGGCCTTGCTGCCGATGATCTGGTTCAGCTCGATGGCCTTCGGCAGGTTCTCGACCGTCAGCGCATCGGCGCCGTTGTGCGTGGACGGGCACTTGATGCCGAGGTCGTCGAGCTGTTTGCGGACTTCCCGGGCCTTCTCGGGCGTCCACGAGAGGTACGGCGAGTAGAACTCGACAACCTCGTATCCCATTTTCGCGACCCGCTGGACGGTGCCGGGCAGGTCCTTCGCGAGCTCGTCGCGGACGCTGTACAGCTCGAGGCCAACTGGAATCTTTCCGGCGGCCGCTCCCCGCAGGACGAACGGTAAGGCTCCCGCGACTGCCAGAAACGAGCGGCGCGACAACGACGTGTGGAGTGCCATGGCGCTGAATCCCTTCTGATGTCTTCTCTGTCGAACCAGACGACCCGGGGGAGCATACCTTCGGCGGCCCGGCCTGCGCAAACCCTCGGCCCCCTCGACCGCCGCGTGGCTCACCGGCCGGCATTCCGTTGTATCGTGGGCGGCGCTGTCTGGCGTCACACGCCGGGCGACGTCGTCACAGGTGCGGAAGCGAGGCCCCTTTCAGATGCGCAATGTTCTCGGCGTGATCGGTATCGCTCTCGTCCCGGTGCTCGGCGCCGCGGCCGTGCTCGCACAATCCCCAGCTTCGCCCACTGTGGCTCCGGCACCATCTCCGCAGATCCCGGCATCGCCGGCACGCACCGCGCCTGCCAATGCGCCGTTCTGGGCCTACGGGCTGCCGGCACCTGCGCCTCCGGTCGAGCCGACGGCTGCCGGCGCGTCGCGACCCGCGGCGGTGCCGCCGCCTCCTGACACCTCCATCAAACACATTCCGGGCAGCGCGGCAGGTTTCACGATGCCGCAGTTGCGCGACTTCTTCAATGTCGCGGACTGGTTCCCCGGCGAGCACCCACCGATGCCGGAGGTGTTCGTTCACGGCCGCCAGCCCGACGTGCGCGGCTGCGGAATGTGCCACATGCCGAACGGCCTCGGCCGCCCCGAGAATGCCCCGCTCGCGGGCCTTCCCCACGCCTACGTCGTCCAGCAGCTCGTCGATTTCAAGAACGGCCTGCGCACGAGCGCCGACCCGCGCAAGACGAACACGGCGCAGATG
>JANPJN010000399.1:0-6061 GCA_031425515.1 Acidobacteriota bacterium
TCGCGCGTGGTGATGACCACGAGCCTGTAGGCGTCCTGCACCTCTCCGCTCGGGTTCAGCACGTTGAACAGCAGGTACTCGACGTTGCCCCGGTTCGAGCCGGTCAGGTCGGGGCCGATGGTGCCCCCTTCGCCATAGAGCGCGTGGCAGGCGCCGCACGTGCGCGCGAAGACGGCCCGCCCCTTCACCGGATTCGCCGATTTGACGGCGGCCTCGGTGAGCAGGGTGCGATACCTGGCGTAGGCGCGGTCGTCAGCGGCGGTCTCGACCGCGCCCCAGACGTCGGAGAAGGCGGTGCCGACGACGCGGAGCATCTGGCGGGCGGCATGGGCCGGGACGTCGCGCCTCGGGACGGCGCCGCTGGCGATGGCGTCGGTGAGCAGCCGGCCGTACCGGCGGCGTGAGGCGAGCGTCTGGACGGCTTCCGCCTTCTCGCTGCTGCTGAAGGTGTTGTACCGATCGAGGATCTGTTTCCCCGTCGCCTCGTCTTCGAAGGACGCGGCGGCACGGATCGCATCGACGCGGAGCGCCTGGTCGTCGAGCAGCGTGCGGAGATCCGGCACGAGCTGCGGGCGGCGCTGGGCCGCGAGGGTCTGAAGCGCCCGGCGGCGCTGGTCGAGCGAAGCGCCCGCGTTGCGGACGGTGGCCAGATTCTGCCTCGCGGTTTCGGTGTCTCCGAACTGCTGCGCCACGCCGCGGGCAAGCTGCGCGACCGGGCCGCCGACGCGGGTGAGGCGATCGAGAGCCGCCGGCCAGCCGGGCGGAGGGACGACGTCGAAGCGGCCTTCCAGGCCGTCGCGCATGCCTTCGAGCAGGCTCTGCTCGTTCTTCGACGCGCGCGCGAGTGCGGTCACGAGCGGGTCGAGCGCGTCGGCATCCACGAGGCGCCGCGCGATGAAGCGGGCCAGCAGCGGGATGTTCGTGCCTGACGCCCGTTCGAGCGCGAAGGCCGGATTGCCCGTCACGAGCGGCTCGATGCCCACCCACAGCATCTTCGGCAGGTTGTGATCCTTCGCGTCCTCGCCGTGCAGGATCAGCTCGCTGGCGATCTTCCAGGCGTCCGGCCCGGTCATGCGCTGGAGCGCGGCCGCCAGATAGAGACGGACGACCGGGGAGCGGTCGTCGCGCGCCATGGTGGTAAACCTGCTGACGGCGCGAGCCGAGGGGTCGCGGTCTTCCGTGAGCAGTTGCACCGCCCAGGCGCGGACGTAGGGATCCGGGTGGTCGAGCGTCTGGAGGAGCGCGTCGGGCGTCCAGCCACCGGTGACGTGCAGGGCCCACATCGCCCGCATGCGCCAGTCGGGGTTGGCATCGCGTGCGAAGATCCGGCGCAGCCGGTCGTGCGTGTCGCCTGCGAGCGTGCGCGCGTGCGCGCGGCCCTGAAGGATGACCCTGGCGCGGCGGGAGTGCCAGTCGCTCGGGCTCTGCTGGAGATCGACGAGCGCGGCGTCCGGCATCTGCTTCAGATCCGCGTACCGTCCCGGCCAGTCCTTCGCGAGCGTCGTCTTCGGGGCGATGCGGAAGATGCGGCCGGTCTCCTTCTGCATCACCTCAATGCCGCAGATGTCGGCGTCGTGCCAGTCGAGCACGTACATCGCCCCCTCGGGACCGATCTCCAGGCTGAAACCGATCCACTGGGCGTTGTTCGCCATCATGAAGTCGTCGCCGTGGCGCGCGACAAAGCCCGAGCCGCTCGGCTCGAGCACATCGGAGAGCACCGCGTGCTCGTGGATGTTGGCCATGAAGATGCGTCCGACCTGCGACGCGGGGAAGGCGTCGGACTGGTAGACGCGTGCGCCGCCGTGGGCCGACCGGTGCCGGTGGTCGGCAATGGTCTCGATGTCGCTGTAGACGTACGGATTGATGTGCTGTCCGCCCTGGCGCTGGTAGATGCCGCCCGGGATCACGTGCCACATGTGCGGAATGACGCAGGCACTGATGAGGAGCTGACCGCGCGCGTCGTAGTCGATGCCCCAGGGATTGCTGAACCCGTGGGCCACCACCTCGAAGCGATCCTTTGTCGGGTGGTAGCGCCAGACGCCCCCGTCCATCAGGACGCCCTCGGCCTCGAGCAGATCCTCCGGGAACGCCTCCCCTCCCTTGTAGAGGCGCCCCTTCCCCTGCGGCTTCCTGATCTTCGACGTCGTCGCGTACCCCTGAAGGCCGTAGAGCCATCCGTCGGGGCCCCAGTGCAGGCTGTTGATGGTTTCGTGACGGTCCCGGATGCCCCAGCCGGTCAGGCGCACCTCGACCGCGTCCATGTCTGCCTTGTCGTCGCCGTTGCGGTCCGGCACGAACAGCAGGTTCGGCGGTGCGCCGATGAAGACGCCGTCGAAGCCAACCGCGATGGCCGACGGGAAGACGATCCCCTCCATGAAGATCTTGCGGCTGTCGGCGACGCCGTCGTGATTGGTGTCTTCCAGAATGAGGATGCGGCTCGTGCCCGCGCTCGAGAATCCCTTGTCGCGCGCCTCGTAGTCGCGGTTCTCGGCCACCCACAGCCGGCCGCGATCGTCCCAGCAGAAGGCCATGGGCTGCACGACCATCGGCTCGGCCGCCCAGGCGTTGACCGTGTAGCCCTCCATGGTCGTCATCGCCTGGACCGCCTGCTCGGGGTTGAGGAACGTGGCCGCGCGCCCTTCGCGCTGCGCGATCTGCCACAGCGCGGAGGTGGACGCGTTGCCGCTGAACTCCCCCCACGCGTTCGTCAGTTCGACGTCGTTCAGCGCGCCCGTGTACAGCACCAGCCGATGACGCAGCACCTCGGTCTGCCCCTTCGCGATCGTCCAGTCCGCGGCGCGCGACCGCGCGGCCCCCAGCCCCATCTGCGCGTCCACACGCCACGCCTGCGGGTGGCCCGCATTGGCGGGATGATCGAAGATCGCGATGTGGGCCGGGTCGTCGCGTCCGTCGATCTTCAGCCCGACGTCGATCCACATCGCGCGCTGCCCTTCGGCCCGTTCGTTGCGCTGGCGGGCGGCGTTGACGATCTCTCCGGCCATCCCCTCGCGCCAGGGCATCCGGACGAACAGCCCGCCGTAGTCGTACTTCCCAATCGTGACGTCGGTGCGCGCCTCGCCGCGCCACACCAGGTCCAGCAGGACGGTGCCGTTCTTCTCGCGCATCGCCCAGCGCTGGGTCTCGACCATGAGGACCTGGCCATCCGCGTCGAGGAGGTCGTAGACCGTCTCCCATCGCACGTCTCCCGCCGCCTCCGGCTCGAGAATGCGCGCCGACACGCGGCGCCAGTACTGCGCGCCGGGGTTGTGGAAGAAGTCGCGGCCGTTGACACGCGTGAAGCCCCAGAAGATGCCGGTCTGGTGCGGGTGATGCGCGGGATTGGCCTCGGTCAGAACGCCTGTGCCGTCCGGCGCCGCGATCGGATGCAGGTAGGGGCGCGCGTCGGGCCGGGCCTGCTGCGTCAGCACAGGTGTGGAGCTGCCGGCCCGAAAGACGGTTATCATACCCGCCTGTTCGTCGTGCCGGATCGACAGGGCCTGGCTGGCACCGTCGCCCGGACGCTGGGCCTGGAGGAGCGTCAGCGACGCGCCCGCCAGACCGGCGGTGGCGACGACCACCCAGATCGCAAGGGTGGAACCGATCTTCGGGTGCGGCATGTGCTCGGGCCTCCTGATGAAACGCCGCGCGGATTATGCCACGGACGGCGTGGGTCCAACCGGCGTGGCGGCGTTCGGGTCCTCTCACACCGTCAATCGTTCAGCGTCCTCGATCATGACCATGCACAGCATCAGCTCCGTCCTCTCGCTCCTGTTCCTGACGCTCTCGTTCACCCTCCCGGCAGCCGCGCAAACGGCCTCCGCGCGGGGGCCCGTGCCGTTGTTCGATGGCAAAACGCTCACCGGCTGGGAGGGGGATCTGACGATCTTCCGCGTCCAGGACGGCGCCATCGTCGGCGGCTCGCTCACGAACAAGATCGCCCGCAACGAGTTCCTCTGTACGACCGCCCCATACGGCGACTTCGAGCTGCGGATAAAGGTCAGGTTGCTCGGCGGGGACGCCGCGAATGCCGGCGTGCAGTTCAGGACCAGCCGCATCCCCAATCATCACGAGGTGTCCGGCTACCAGGCCGACATGGGCACCGGGTGGTGGGGCGCGCTGTATGACGAGTCGCGCCGTAACAAGGTCCTGAAGGGGCCCGATCAGGCGGTGATGAAGACGGTCGTGAAGCCCGGCGACTGGAACGAGTATGTGATTCGCGCCGAGGGCACGCGCATCCGCCTCTCGATCAACGGGGTGCAGACGGTGGATTACACCGAAGAGGCGCGCACCATTCCCGCGTCCGGCGTCATCTGCCCGCAGATCCACTCGGGGCCTCCGAGCGAGGCGTGGTACAAGGACATCACGATCGTGGATCTGTCGGGTGCGGCCGAGTCGCTGCGGGCACGCTGAGTTTGACTCTCGTGACAGGCTGAGCCATCCTGAGGTCGTGGCCTCCCCGCTGCACCGCACGGCCGCGCTCATCCTCACACTCACTCTTGGGAGCATCACGCTCGGCGCCGCCGGATGGGTCGCCTGCGCTGCGGAGCAAACCACGTCGCAGGGGGCGTCGTGCCCCATGCACGAGGCGTCGACTCCAGACATCACGACTCACCCGACCATGTCGCAGTCGGCGCCGCTTGACTGCTGCACCGCGTCCGGCGCCGGCACCTCCACGCCAGCGACCTCCGGGTTCCTGCTTCCGGTCTCGTCCGCGATCGCGCCGGCCCCCTCGGCCAGCGCCACGCTGATCGCGATTCCGCCGTCCCCCGTCTGTCGCATCGACGTCCCCCTCCCTCCAGGACCGGTCGCCAGGCACATCCTCCTCTCCGTCTTCCTGATCTAGTCCCGGACGTCCCTCGTCTGCCTGCCGCGCGCCGCGCGGCCAGGTCCGCATACCGCGCCTCCGGGCGCGCGAGGACATTCGGCCATGATCAACCGTCTCATCGAGCTCTCGCTCCGCAATCGCGTCGTCGTCCTCGCACTCTTCCTCGCGCTCGGGGGATGGGGATGGTGGGCGGTCCGCGCCACACCGATCGACGCCATCCCCGACCTGTCCGACAACCAGGTCATCGTCTTTACCGACTGGGCAGGACACAGCCCCCAGGAGGTCGAGGATCAGATTTCCTATCCGCTCACGGTCGGCCTCCAGGGGCTCGCGGGCGTGCGCGTGGTCCGCTCGCAGTCGGCGTTCGGCTTCTCCATGGTGTACGCCGTCTTCGAGGACTCCGTGGACCTCTACTTCGCGCGCGCTCGCGTGCTCGAACGCCTCAGCCTCGTGGGCCGGGCGCTGCCCGCCGGAGTCGTCCCGACGCTCGGTCCGGACGCGACCGGCGTCGGCCACGTCTTCTGGTACACCCTCGAGAGCCCCACCCACTCGCTCCGTGAGCTTCGCAGCCTGCAGGACTGGTTCGTACGCTACCAGCTCAACGCGGTCCCCGGCGTCGCGGAGGTCGCCTCGGTCGGCGGCTTCGTGCAGCAGTACCAGATCGACGTGGACCCCGATCGCCTGCGCCAGTACGCCCTGCCGCTCAGCACGGTCGTCTCGGCCGTGCGCGAGAGCAACGTGAACGTCGGCGGCAACGTGCTCGAGTCCAACGGCGCCTGGCTGATCGTCCGCGGGGTCGGCCTGCTCACGTCAGTGGACGATGTACGGAAGATTGTCGTGGGGGCATCGAGCGGCACGCCCATCTACGTCGAGCAGGTCGCCACGGTCCACATCGGCGACGCGTTCCGCGTGTCATCACTGGTGAAGGGATCGAAGGAGGCCGTCGGCGGCGTCGTGGTCGCGCGCACCGGCGTCAACACGAAGAACGTCATCGACGCCGTCAAAGCGCGGATCGCGCAGATCCAGTCCGGCCTTCCCGCCGGCGTCACCATCGTGCCCTTCTACGACCGCTCGACGCTCATCGAACAGGCGATCGACACCCTGCGCAGCGCGCTGGTCGAGGAAGTGGTGCTCGTGACGCTGGCGCACGTCGTGTTCCTGATGCACCTGCGCTCGATCCTGATCGTGACGATGCCACTGCCACTGGCTGTCCTGCTGGCGTTCCTCGGGATGTAC
>JANPJN010000400.1:0-3294 GCA_031425515.1 Acidobacteriota bacterium
GTCGAGACGCTCAAGGGACCCGGCCCGTTCACCGTGTTCGCCCCGACCAACGCGGCATTTGCGAAGCTGCCCGCCGGCACGGTGGATACGCTCCTGAAGCCGGAGAACAAGAAGATGCTCACCAGCGTGCTCACGTATCACGTAGTGCCGGGTCGCCACGACGCCAGGAGCCTCATGGCCAAGGCCCGCGACGGCAAGGGCAAGGCGGAGCTCAAGACCGTCAGCGGCGGCACGCTGTCTGTCGTCTGGAAGGACGACAAGCTGTGGCTGCAGGACGAGAAGGGGATGACCGCGGGGATCACGATCGCTGACGTGTTCCAGTCCAACGGCGTCATCCACGTGATCGACACCGTCGTCATGGCGAAGTAGCAGAGACGCCTCGTCAAGCCGCCCGGCAGCAATGCCGGCGCGGCGGGGGCCGGTGTCCCGTGCGCTCCCTTTGTAGTCGCGCTAGACGCCGCGATGATCGGACCGGACGAACCCGAATCGGATGCTGAGGCAGTGCAGCCCCATTAGCGCTTGGCGGTGTTCAACTCGTGTCCAGAGGGCTGTTCGAACACTAGCCCGTGTGCGGGCCCTTGCCTCAGTCGGCTGCCGCACAGACAACTTTGTGATATAAAGTGACCACCAGCACGATGCAGGCTGGGGGAGCGCTATGAATGCCAGCTGATTTGGTTGCGCCCGCGTCCTCCGGAGGCGTTTTGCCGGGTGAGGCCCGATGAAGGCGGTGGGTGGTCGAGCGGTCTCGTGGCTCGACTGGAAGCTGGGCGCGCGTCTGCTTCTGAAGTATCCCGCGCTGACGATCGTCGGCGGCCTCTCTCTGGCGGGTGCCATCGCGATCGGGGCGGTGGGCATCGAGGTCGCCAACGAGTTGCTCTATAAACGGTTGCCGTTCGATGAAGGCGGCCGAGTCGTGCGCCTCGAGACGCGGGACATGGCGGCCTCACGCGTGGAGCCAAGGGTGCTCCACGACTTCGCGGCCTGGCGGCGGTCGCTCCGGACGGTAACGGAGCTCGGCGCCGCACGCGTGAGCGAGCGCAACGTGCTAACCGCCGAAGGCCGTGTCGAATCGTTGCGCATCGCGGAGATCACGGCGTCTGCGTTTCCGCTCACCCGGGTGCCGCCGCGGCTCGGCAGGCCGTTGCAGCCGGCAGACGAGATGCCGGGTTCGGATCCGGTCGTGGTGCTGGGTTACGACGTCTGGCAGAGACAGTTCCTTCAGGACCCGGCAATCATCGGCCGCGTCGTGACAGTGGGCCGCACGGCCCGTACCGTGGTGGGCGTAATGCCGCCGCGTTTCGGCTTCCCTCGCAATCAGCAGCTCTGGGTGCCGTTGCCCATCCAGCAGCCGGCGCCGCGCGAAGGGCCGGTCGTGCAGGTGTTCGCCCGCCTCGCCGACGGGGCGAGCTGGCAGGACGCCGCCGCGGAGCTCGACGTCGTCTCGGCACGCTCTGCGGCCGACCAGCCGGCCACCCACGCGCAGTTGCGGACGCGCGTTCGCGCATTCGCCGGGCGCACCCCGGGTGATCCGCTGCGGCTGGAAGATCTGGCCGTCCACGCCATCGTCCTGCTGCTGCTGGGGGCCGTGTCGGCGAACGTTGCGACGCTGATCTTCGCCCGCACCGCGATGCGCGAACCGGAGATGATCGTCCGCCACGCGCTGGGGGCGAGCCGTGCCCGCGTGATCGCGCAGATCATCACCGAAGCGCTCGTCCTGGCGCTCGCCGCTTCCGTGCTCGGGCTCGCCGTGGCCCAGGCGGCGGTGCGCTACGTCTGGGCCCGAGCGACTCAACTCACCGGGGATGGACTGCCGTTCTGGGTGGATCTGGGGCTCGAACCTGCCACCATCGCCTACGCGCTGCTGCTCGCGCTCGTCGCCGCAGCGCTGAGCGGCGTGCTGCCAGCACTGAAGGCCACGAGTGCGTCCGTCCAGCGGGGACTGCAAGGGGTCACGAGCACCGGTGGGACCATGCGGTTCGGCGGCATCTGGTCATTCATCATCGGCGCACAGGTGGCGTTTACGCTGCTGTTCGTGCCCGCCGCGGTAGGGATCTTCACCAACACCTTCCACGACGAGGCAAGGTCGGCGGCGTTTCCGACGGAGCGTTACCTGACATTCCGTCTCAGCATGGACAACGAGGCGCAGGCGGGCGAGCCAGGTATGCCTGACGATGGGCAGATCGGCGCGCGTCGCGCGCTCGCATACGAGGAACTCGCGGGCCGGTTGCGTGAGGAGCCTGGCGTAACGCACGTCACGTACGGCGATGGCCTGCCGACGATGTCCCCGGAGTGGGTGGCGGTGGAGATGGAGCAGGACGGCACACCTCCGGCTCGCCTGCAGGGCAATTACGAGGGGGGATTCGCGATGGCGGCTGTCGGTGCCGGGTATCACGAGGCATTCGGCGCAAGGATCGTCGCCGGCCGCGGCTTGCATACCGCTGACGCCGGGGCGCCGGACGGGCCCGTCGTGGTCAACGAGGCGTTCATGCGCCTCGTGGGCAGGAATCCCGTGGGCGCACGCGTTCGCGCGCTCCAGCGAGGCAGCGAGCGCGAGCCGGGCCCGTGGCACGAGATCGTCGGCGTGGCCACCGGTCTATGGACGTTTCCCACCGATTGGAGTGAGGCGGCGTACCTCTATCGTCCGGCCTCGGTGGCGGAGGTCGATCCTGTCGTGGTTGCCGTGCGGGTCGCGGGGGACGCTGCGCCGCTTGCGCCCCGCGTGACCGCTCTTGCGCGGCAGGTCGATCCGGGTCTGCACCTCCGGGATATCGCCACGCTCGACGACATCGCCGCACAGGAGCACACACGGATGGTGGGGGGCAGCGTCGTCTTCGGCAGCGTGCTGCTCGTGGCGGTGGTCTTCTCCGCGGCCGGTCTGTACGCGCTCATGGCCGTCGCCGTGGCACGCCGCACCCGCGAGATTGGGATCCGTCTCGCACTCGGCGCCAGCCACCGGCACGTGCTCGGCAGCGTGTTCGCCCGTGCCGGTCGTCAACTTGGCGGCGGCATCATCGCCGGCAACAGCCTCATCCTGCTCCTCGCATGGCGCGCCGACAGCCTGACCGCCGATCTCCTGGTCTCGTCAATGATCACGTCCGTCATCATGGCAGCCGTCGGCGTGCTGGCGTGCGCCCCACCGGCGCGCCGGGCGCTGCGCGTTCAGCCTACCGAGGCGCTGCGACAGGTGTGACGTACTCGCTGACTGAGAGATGCCGTCAGCCGCGAAGGGCCCAACGGTGAAGGAGAGCCTTGGCCATTAAGGCACTGATGGTGGACGTGGACGGCGTCCTGATC
>JANPJN010000401.1:0-4363 GCA_031425515.1 Acidobacteriota bacterium
GCAGCGTCACCGACCCATCCGGCGCGGCGGTTCCGGGCGTGTCGATCGAGGCAGTCAGTGCGGCGACCGCTCAGGTGCGACGTACCGTTACCAGCGCCGATGGCCATTTCATGATTCCGCTCCTGTCGCCCGGACCCTACGACATCGTCGCGGCCGCGGCCGGCTTCCGGACCGTCGCGACAAGCAACGCGCACGTCTCGGTCGGCGACACCACTCGCGTGGACATCAGGCTGCCGGTGGCTGGTGTGGCCGAGAGCCTGACCGTGTCCGCGGAGTCGTCGCTCATCGAAACACGACACGCGACGCTGGGGGTCACCATCGACCACCAGCAGATCATCGAGCTGCCGTTGAACGGCCGGAACTTCACGCAACTCGGCACGCTCATTCCGGGAGTCGTCGCCCCCCCGGCGGCACTCGGCGGGGCTGCCGGCGATGCCACGCCGGGCGGGTTCGGCGCCGTGACCTCCGGCTTCAGCGTCAACGGCATGCGCAACCAGTCGAACAACTTCCTGCTCGACGGCGCGAGCAACAACGACACGTTCAACACCGGCTTCGTGATGCGCCCGCCCCCTGACGCGATCCAGGAGTTCAAGATCCAGACCCACTCCTACGGCGCCGAGTTCGGACGCAACGCGGGCTCGGTCGTGAACGTCGTCACGAAGGCGGGAACCAACGCGCTGCACGGCGCACTGTGGGCCTTCATGCGCGACGACCGGCTGGAGGCTCGCAATCGCTTCGCGCCCGCGACACAGCAGAAGCCGGCGCTCCGGCAGCACCAGTTCGGCGCGAGCGCAGGCGGCCCGCTGATCAAGAACCGGCTCTTCGGATTCGGCTACTACGACGGCTACCGCAACCGCAGAGGCACGACGTCCGACGTCGTCGTGCTCTCGGATGCGCAGCGGACCGGTGATTTTCAGGGCGCCGCGATTCGTGATCCCCTGACGGGACAGAATTTCCCGGACGGCCGCATCCCCGCCAGCCGTCTGGACGCCGCGGCGGCACAGCTCGTCGAACGGTTCGTGCCGCGTGCGAACTCCGGTGCGAGCCGGTATGTGGCTTCGCCGGAAACGAAGGACAACCGGGACGGCGCGGGCATGCGGGTGGACTTTCAGCTGCGCCCGGGTCACGCGCTGCTCGGGCGATACATGTTCGCCCGCACCGATGCCGCCACCCCGCCCATCACCGCGGCCAGCGGCACTCTTGCCAGGGCAACCCTCAGCGACTACCTCGTGTCCGACACCTACATCCTGTCGCCAGACGCCATCAACGTGGCGCGGGTGTCCTACAACCGCATCGACGCCCATCCCGCGGTCACGAGCGGTCTGCGCAACGAGGACTTCGGGATCCAGGTGCCGAACACCAACTCCCTGGCGCCAGGGCTGGCGTCGATCAACGTGGCCGGCTTCTTCACGCTCGGAGATGCGCAGCAGCCCTTCGTGAAGCGCGTCAACGAGGTGCTGCAATTCACGGACGACGTCACGTGGACCCGTGGACGCCATGCCTTCAAGATGGGGATCGATGTTCGCCGGGAGCGCATGGTCGTCGCCTTCATCAACAGGCCCAACGGCGACTTCACCTTCAACGGCGTCCATACGGGCAGCGCCGCCGCGGACTTCCTGCTCGGCCTGCCCGCGCAGTTCCGACGGACGACGACGAACCAGGCGCAGGATGGTGTGGGCTGGCTGTACGCCGGCTATCTGCAGGACGAGTGGAGGGCCGCGCCGCGCCTGACGGTGAGCGCCGGCCTCCGCTACGAAGTCTCTCCGCCCTTCGTGGATCGCCGCGACGCCTTGAACGCGTTCCATCCGGGCGTGCAATCCGTCCGCTTCCCCGCCGCGCCGGTCGGCCTCGTGTATCCGGGGGACCCGGGCGTACCGAGAGGCACCTATGCCACCGACCGGAACAACGTCGCCCCGAGGATCGGCGCCGTGTGGGACGTGACCGGCCGCGGGACCACGACGATCCGGACGGCGTGGGGCCTCTTCCACGACGCGCTCGCCGGCCAGGGAGACTTCTTTCAGAACGGGGTGCTCGCCCCGCCGTTCACGCCGCTCGTCGAGCTCAACGCGCCTCCGGCGGCGCTCTCCCTGACCAACCCGCTGGCATCCCTGACCGGCGGCCCGGCGGCGTTTCCGCCGAACCTGACGATCATCGGGTGGGCGAAGGACTTCCAGACGCCGTCCGCCTACCATTTCAACGCGACGCTCCAGCACGAGATCGCGACGCACCTTGCGGCGGAGGCGGGCTACGTGGGCTCACGCGGTCAGCACCTGCCGATCTTCATGGAGGTGAACCCGGGGTCCTACACCCCGGGCCAGACCAGAGCCTCCGGGCGTTTGTTCCCCGCCTTCGCACTGGTCCGGCCGACCTTCTCCGCCGCGAGGTCCCGTTACGACTCGTTCCAGGCCAGCCTGCGCATGCGTCCGTCGCACGGCGTGCACGTCCTCGCGTCCTACACGTTCGGCCATGGGCGGGACCACGTGTCGGGGCTCAATATCGGAGGGGAGCCCCGGCCGGTGCTGCCCGTGACGATCGGGGAGCGCGCGTCGTTGGACCGCGCGCTGGACTACGAATGGGGGGACGCGCTCTTCGATGTCCGACATCGCTTCGTCGTCAGCTTCGGCGCCGCGCTTCCGACGCCACGGCGCGCGGGGGCGCTCGTCCGGCATCTGTTCGGCGGGTGGCAGGTGAATGGCATCGTCCAGACGCAGACCGGCTTCCCGGTCGTCCTCACCAACCCGCAGCTCGACATCCGGCTTCTGACCAATCGCCCTGATGCCACGTGCGATCCGAATCGCGACGCGCCGCACACCACGGCCCAATGGTTCAATACCTCATGCCTCGCCGCGCGGCCGCTCGCGTCAACCGGGGAACGCCCCGGGAACGCCGGGCGCAACACCATTCGCGGGCCGGGCTTCACCTCGTCTGACGTGTCGCTGTTCAAGAACGTCAAGGTCGGCGGCGACCGTGCGGTCCAGGTGCGGGTCGAGGCCTTCAACCTGTTCAACCAGGCCCGGTTCAACAACCCCGGTGGCGCCATCGGAACCGCCAACTTCGGACGGATCACCTCCGCGACCGATGGACGCGTCGTGCAACTGGGAATGAAGTATCTTTTCTGATACCGATGAGCATGCGCACGTTTGCGGCCGCGATCGCCGTCGCGCTGGCGGCCATTCCGCTGGCGCCCGGAGGCCCGACGGCTGCGCGCTCGCTCGCGCTCGCGCGGCACGCCCAGTCCGGCGCCACGCCTTCGACGCCCGTGAAGCCGGCGACCGGCAACATGACCCTGACGGCGGTCGAGGGGATCAAGGTCGGCCACGTCACGCTCCCCGATCGCCCGACCGGCTGCACGGTGGTGCTGATCGAGGCGGGCGCGACGGCCGGCGTGGACGTGAGCGGCAGTGCTCCGGCGACACGCGACACGGACCTGCTGGCCCCCACGAAGATGGTCGAACAGATCTACGGCGTGGCGCTCTCGGGCGGCAGCCTGTTCGGCCTCTCGACCGTTGACGGTGTCCTGCGCTACCTCGAAGAGAAGGACATCGGCATCGCCTACGGCAACCGGCACATCCCGATCGTTCCCGGAGCGTCGATCTTCGATCTGGGCATCGGTGACGGCCGCATCCGGCCGACCGCCGAGTGCGGCTACCGCGCCGCGCAGGCCGCCTCGGCCTCTCCGGTGCTCGAGGGGAGCGTGGGCGCCGGGGCGGGCGCCACGCTCGGTAAGCTCGCCGGCATGGATCGCGCGATGAAGGGGGGCGTCGGCACGGCCGCGATGCACCTGCCGAACGGACTGATCATCGCCGCCCTGGTCGTGCTCAACCCGCTGGGCGACGTCATCGATCCGGCCACCGGCAAGGTCGTCGCCGGCGTCCGCACGCCGGCCGGCACCGCGCTCGCCGACGCTCGCATCCTCCTGCGTGCCGGCTCGCCCCGCACCAATCGGGGCGACAACTCGACCATCGGCGTCCTCGCCACCAACGCGAGGCTGACCAAGACACAGGCCTCGTACCTCGCGGAGCTTGCCGACGACGGGTATGCGAGGGCCATCTGGCCGATCCACACGCGCGTCGACGGGGACGTGGTGTTCGCGGTGGCCACGGGGCGCTGGTCCGGCGATGCCGACATGCTGACCCTCGGTGCGCTCGCGGCCGACGTCATGTCGAGCGCGGTCCTCCGCGCGGCGACCGAGGCGACCAGCCTGCCGACCGTTCCCGCGCTGCGCGACCTCGGTCGCATGTCCGGACCGCCACGCCCGTGACGAGCCGCATCGATCGCCGCGGCTTCCTCCGCACCGCTGCCGCGCTCGGCGCGGCTCCGCTGCTGCGGTCCACTCCTCCACAGGGCGCACCCGCCATCATCG
>JANPJN010000402.1:0-22011 GCA_031425515.1 Acidobacteriota bacterium
GTCGGCCACGAACCGGACCAGCCGGTACGGCCCCGTGCCGATCGGCGCACGCGCATTCGCGCCGCCCGATCCGGCCTGGACGATGCCCATCACCAGATTGATCGGAAACGATCCGGCGGGCGCCTTCAGCGTGAACCGGACGGTGTACCGATCGAGGGCGTCCACCGCCGCGACCTGCCGGTACGCGCCGGACCGTCCCTTGAAGTCCGGGTCGAGGAAGCTGCGGAAGGTGTAGACGACATCCTCCGACGTCAGCTCTCGTCCGTCGTGGAAGAGCACGCCGCGCCGCAGGTGGGCGACATACGTGACCGGGTCGGGCTGGTCGAGGCGCTCGGCGAGGTCGGGCACGACTCGCAGCTGTCCGTCAATCCGCACGAGCGTGCTGAAGAGCAGCTGGTGCACCTTCTGCGAGGCGGCATCCGTGCCGACCCGCGGGTCGAGATTGACGACCGAGTCGGCCATCCCGACGACGATCGTGCCGGGATCGGAGACGGGCGGGCGACAGGCTGCCAGCACCGGGATGGCGACCGCGAGCAGCCATCCGGCACGGCGCGCGATCACTCGCCGGCCTCGGCCTTGAGCTCCGCAAGCAGCGCGAGCGCCTGCATCGGGGTGATGGCGTTGACGTCCACGCCCCGCAGCCGCCGGTGCAGCTCGTCGTCGCCCGCCGGCGGCGCCTGGAAGAGCCCGAGCTGGCGCTGCGAGCTGGACCCGTCGCCACTCAGCGACGGCCGCCCCCCGCGCGACAGCTCATCGCGCTCGAGGCCGTTGAGGATCTCGCGGGCGCGAGCCACCACCGCGGGCGGCAGGCCAGCCAGCCGCGCGACCTGGATTCCGTAGCTGCGGTCGGAGCGCCCGGGCACGACCTTGCGCAAAAAGACGATGTCGTCCTTCCACTCGCGAACGACCACGTGATAGTTGGCCACTCCGGGGAGGCCGTCGGCGAGGTCGGTGAGCTCGTGGTAGTGCGTGGCGAAGATCGTCTTGGGGCGGGCCCGCGCGTTCGACGCCAGATGCTCCGCCACCGCCCAGGCGAGGCTGAGCCCGTCGAACGTCGAGGTGCCGCGGCCGATCTCATCGAGGATCACCAGGCTGCGCGAGGTCGCGCAGTGAAGGATGTTGGCCGTCTCCTGCATCTCCACCATGAAGGTGGATTGGCCGCGCGCGATGTTGTCGGACGCGCCGACGCGGGCGAACAGGCGGTCCACCACCGGCAGCTTTGCCTTGCGGGCCGGCACGAAGGATCCGGCCTGCGCCATCAGGCAGAGCAGCGCGGTCTGGCGCAGGTAGGTGGACTTGCCCCCCATGTTCGGGCCGGTCAGGATGATGAGCTGCTGCGCCGCGCCGTCGAGCGAGATGTCGTTGGGCACGAACGCATCGGCGGCGTGCCGCTCGACCACCGCGTGCCTGGCATCGGTCGCCACCAGCTCGTCACCCGCGTGCATCTGCGGCTTGATGAAATTCTGGACCGAGGCGGCTTCGGCCAGCGCGCAAAGCACGTCGAAGGTGGCCAGCCCACGGGCGGTGTCCTGCACACGGGGGGCCTCGGCGCCCACCCGGCGCCGCAGCGCGTCGAACAACTCGACTTCGCGCTCGAGAATCCGTTCGTCGGCGCCGAGCACCTTCTCTTCATACGCCTTGAGCGCGGGGGTGATGAAGCGCTCGCCGCCCGCGATGGTCTGCTTGCGGTGGTAGTCCGGCGGCACGCTTCCAAGATTGGATCGCGAGATCTCGATGTAGTACCCGAACACGCGGTTGTAGCGGATCTTGAGCGAGGCGATGCCGGTCCGCGCGCGCTCGGCCTCCTCCATCTCGGCGATCCGCTGCTTGCCCGACCGGCTGATGCTGCGCAAGTCGTCCACCTCGGGATCGACGCCGTCACGCAGGATCCCGCCGTCCCGGGCGAACGCCGGGGGCTCGTCCACGAGGGTCCGATCGAGATCGGCGCGCACGTCGGCCAGGTCGTCGAGCTCGGTCGCGAGACTGCGGATGAGCGGCGCCTGAAACTCTTCCAGCAGCATCCGCACGCGCGGCACCGCGGCAATCGACTGCCGGAGCGACACGAGGTCCCGGGGCCCGGCCGTGCCGAGCGCCGCCCGGGCGACCAGCCGCTCGAGGTCGTGGATCGCCTTGAGCGTGTCGCGGACCTTCGCGCGTTCGGTGCTCCGGAAGGCGAACTCCTCGACGGCGTCCAGCCGATCCTGGATGCGCTCCAGCGACACCAGCGGCTTGAGGAGCCAGGCCCTCAACAGCCGCCCCCCCATCGGCGTCGTCGTCCGATCGATCTCGTGCAGCAGCGATCCGGTGCGGCCGCCGTCGGCGGCTTCGATCACTTCCAGATTGCGCAGCGTGGTCGGGTCGATGACCATCCCGTCGGCCACGCTCCGGAAGGCGACCTGGCGCACGTGCGCGAGGTCGGCCTTCTGGGTGTCGCGCAGGTATTGAACGAGCGCGCCGGCGGCGCAGGTGGCGGCCGGGCGATCGGCGAGGCCGAACCCGTGCAGGGTGCGCGTCTGCATCTGGTCCATGAGGGCGCGTCGCGCGGCCTCGGCCTCGAACGTCCAGGCATCCGCGCTGGTCAGCCGTGCGTCGAGCCGCAGCTCCGCGACGAGCGCCGCAACATCGTCCAGGCCAGGGGGGGTGAGGATTTCGCGCGGGCGCAGCACCGAGAGCTCGTCGGCCAGCGCCTGTCGTCCGTCGGGGCCGGCGTACTCCGCGGCGGTGAACTCCCCGGTCGAGACATCGAGCATCGCGACGCCGTAGCCGGGTCCGGGCTGCATGGCGGCAATCGCCATGAGGAGCGCCGGCTCGCGCGCGTCGAGATACCCGGCGTCCGTGAGTGTGCCCGGCGAGACGACGCGGACGACTTCCCGCCGCACGACGCCTTTGGCCTTCTTCGGGTCTTCCATCTGCTCGCAGATGGCCACGCGGAAGCCCTTCTTCACGAGCCGGGCGATGTAGCCGTCGGCCGCGTGATAGGGAAGCCCGCACATTGGGATCGCGCCGCCGGTCGAGTCCTTCGATCGCGACGTGAGCGTCAGTTCCAGGGCACGCGCCGTCGTCAGCGCGTCCTCGTAGAACATCTCGTAGAAATCTCCCATGCGGAAGAACACGATCGCGTCGCGATACTGCCGCTTCGCGTCGAAATACTGCCGCATGGCCGGGGTCGCGCCGGCAGGTTCGGACGACACAGGAGGGGAGGACATTTAGGGGAGATTCAACGCGAAGTATAACATTGGGGTCTTGATCATACTTGCGCTGGATACGACGACGCGCGCGGGAAGCGCGGCGGTCGTCAGAGACGGTCTCGTCGTCGCCGAGCACGTCGGGGACGCGGGCGTGACCCACGGCCAGCGGCTGCCGGCCGACCTCGAGCGTGTGCTCGACGCCGCGTCGATCCGCATCGACGCCGTGGACATGTTCGCCGTCGCGGCCGGGCCCGGATCCTTCACGGGCCTGCGGGTCGGCATCGCGACCGTGCAGGGGCTGGCGCTCGCGCGCGGGCGGCTCGTCGTGCCGGTCTCGGTGCTCGAGGCACTCGCGCGGTCGGCGCCTCGCACGGACCAGCCCGTGGCCGCGTGGATGGACGCGCAGCGCGGCGAGGTGTTCGCCGAGTTGTACGCCGCGGGCGGCGGCGCCAGCGTCCTGCCGCCGGTCTCCGCCCCGCCGGCCGTCGTACTGGACGCCATGGCCGGGATTGCGGGCGATGTCCCGGTCTTCATCGGCGACGGCGCGGTCCGCTACGCGGCCGATATCCACGCGCGGTACGGCGCCGCTGTGCAGGCGCTGCCGCCGCCCGCGCTCGCGGGCACCATCGGGCGAATGGCCGCGGCCGATCCGTCGCGTGCGGTGCACCCGCACGCGCTCGCGCCCATCTATATCCGACGGCCCGATGCGGAGCTGGCCCGGGCGCGCAGGGCCACAGGTGCCTGAGCCCCTGGCGATGACGTCCTGGTCCATCGAGCGGGCGGCGGGAGAGGCGGACCTCGACAGGATCGCGGCCCTGGAAGCGGCATCATTCTCCAATCCCTGGACGCGCGAGATGCTCGCGCGCGAGCTCCAGCGCACCGACGTGACGCGGATGTACGTGCTCCGGTCGCCCGACCTCGGCATCATCGGCTTCTGCACCTGCTGGCTGATCCTGGACGAGGTGCACATCAACTCGCTCGCCATCGATCACACGATGCGCCGGAAGGGTCTGGCGACGATGCTGCTCGGGCATGTGCTGGACGACGTCGCGGCGTCCGGGGCCGCGCAGGCCACGCTCGAAGTACGGCGATCGAATGTCGCGGCGCTGGCCCTGTACGAACGGCTGGGGTTCCTCGTCGTCGCGGAGCGGCGCGGCTACTACAGCAAGCCCGATGAAGACGGGCTCATCCTCTGGTGCCACGACCTGCGCGGCCGCGCGGTGGCGCCCCCGCTGCCTTGAAGGCGCCGGGGTCTTGTGGTAGCGTCCCAACATGGCTGCCCACCACGAGTGAAGACCCCTTCTCAAGGAGGCGCACATGCCGAAAGACTTCGAAACACTGAAGCGCGAACTGCTGCAGACCGACGACGAGTACCGCCAGCTGGCCACCCTGCATCACGACCTCGACGAGCGAATCCACAACCTCACCACCCGAAATTTTCTCTCCGAGCCCGAACAGGTCGAAGAAGTCCGACTCAAGAAGCACAAGCTGCAGTTGAAGGATCAGATGGAGAGCATTCTGCGCCGCCACACGATCGACGGCGGCCCGTCGCACGCCGCGCGTCCGTGACTGCGGCCGTCACACCACCCTGGCTCACGGGGATCCGCGCTGACGGGCCACGTGCCGGACGGCGGCTGATCCTCGCGAGCCTACTCACGTCCCGACACCCGCCTGCATGAAAATCGATCGCGCTGGTTTCCCCTTCATTGCTGCCGCCCTCGTTCCGGCCGCCGTCCTCGCGGTCCGGCGGCGTCCGGTGCTCGCCGCGTCGTGTGCGGCGCTCGGCGGCTTCCTCACGTATTTCTTCCGCGACCCGGAGCGCGAGGTGCCGCAGGACGCGGGGCTCGTGGTGTCTCCCGCGGACGGCCGCGTGATGATCGCCGGGCCGAGCGACGGCCGGTGGGCGCCCCCGGGGGAGTGGACGCAGGTCACCATCTTCCTGTCACCCATGGACGTCCACATCAACCGCACTCCGGTCGAAGGGCGCGTCGATCGCATCCAGTACCGGCCGGGGCAGTTCCTCCCGGCCTACAAGGAATCGGCGAACGACAACGAGCTGAACGAAGTGTGGATCGACCACGGCGGACGAACGGTCGTCTTCCGTCAGGTCGTCGGCATGCTGGCGCGCCGGATCGTGTGCCGCGTGCGCGAAGGGGACACTCTTGCACGGGGCCAGCGGGTCGGTTTGATGAAGTTCGGATCGCGCATGGATGTGTTCCTGCCGACCGACGCCGAGCTGCGCGTGTCCGTGGGCGACCGCGTGGTCGGCGGCGAAACCGTGATCGCGGTCCTCGGGAGCCCCGATGCTCGATAGCGCGCGCCGGAGACGGCGGGAGGATCGGCCGCATCGACTGCGCCGGGGCGTCTTCCTGCTGCCGTCGCTCTTCACCGTCGCGAACCTGTTCTGCGGCTACGCGTGCGTGGTCTACGCCACGCGGTCGGACTTCGACACCGCGGCGCTGTTCATCGGCGTCGCCATGATCCTCGATACGCTCGACGGGTTCTTCGCGCGGTTGACCAATTCCTCCTCCGCCTTCGGTGTGGAGCTGGACTCGCTGGCAGACGTGGTGTCGTTCGGGCTCGCCCCGGCGATCCTCGCCTTTACCTGGGGGCTGTGGCCACTGGGCCGTCTGGGCTGGGCCGCGGGCTTCCTGTTCGTGGCTGCCGCGGCGATGCGGCTCGCGCGATTCAACGTCCAGAGCGCCACGTCCAGTGCATCGGGCGACAAGCGCCATTTCGTCGGCATGCCGAGCCCCGCAGCCGCCTCCGTCATCGCCGCCACGGTCTTCTGGTATCCGTACGGTCTGCACCTCCGGGAAACCGCGCTCCCGGCGCTCGCGATGGTGCTCGTGCCCGCGTTCCTGATGGTGAGCACGCTCCGCTTCCGCAGCGTCAAGGCCCTCGACGTCGGCTGGCGGCGTTCTCCCTTCCGGATTCTCTTCCTGGCCGCCGTCGGTCTCGCGCTGATCGCATCACACCCGCGGCTCGCCCTCGTCGTTCTCTCCTACGGCTACGTGGCCGGAGCGCTGGGCGCCTGGGTCTACGGCCGGATTCGCCGGCGCCCGCACGAGCCCGTGGCCGAGGAGACGCCGGTCAGGGTGCCAGGGGCAGACGGACTCTGACGAGCGTACCGGACCCACGGGCGCTCTCCACCTCGATCGTTCCGCCGTTCAGTTCGATGTTCCGGCGCGCGATCGGCAGCCCCAGGCCGGTGCCCGTGGTCTTGGTCGAGAAGTAGGGCTCGAAGACCCGCGACAGCGCCTCCTCGTCCATCCCGGGGCCTGTATCCCTCACCTCGATCGTCACGAATGCCCCATCGGCCCGGGCGTCGATCGTCAGCGCCCCATCCCCCGGCATGACGTGCAGTGCGTTCTCGACGATGTTGGCGAGGCTGCGGGCGACGAGGGTGCGATCGACGAAGACCGGCGGGAGCGTCGCAGCCACACGGCTGTCGATCCGGATGCGGCCGGCAAGACCCGTGCGGTACGGATTGATGACGTCGCCGACCAGTTCGGCGACGTCCACCGGGGCGGGCCTGGCGATGGGCGACGAGGCGAAGTTCGAGAACTCCGCCGAGATCTGTCGGAGGAGCCGGACCTGGCCGAGGATCGAGGCCACGCAGCTCTCGAGGACCTCGCCCATCGGTTCGCCGCGATCGGCGTGCACGCGGCGCAGATGCTCCGCGGAGAGCTGGATCGGGGTGAGCGGGTTCTTGATCTCGTGCGCCACCTGCCGCGCCATCTCCGCCCACGCCTCGAGCCGGTGGGTCCGTTCGAGCTGCGTGCGCTGGGCCTTGAGCTCCGACGCCATGCTGTTGAAGGCATCGACGAGGCGCTTGAGCTCGTCGGCCGACTTGACCGCGATCTCGGCGTCGAAATCTCCCCGGGCGATGCGGCGTGTCGCGCGCGTCAGGCGCCGGACGGGGTCCGCGATTCGTTCCGCCATGTACAGCCCCATGCCCGCGCCCACGAGGACGAACACGAGCGCCAGGAGGTGGACGCCGCGGTCGAGGTCGTCGATCTCGCGATCGATGTCGCGCTGCCGGTTCGCGAGCGGGACGGTGAGGATGGCCTTCCGGCCGCCGGTCCGGACCGGGGCGGCCGCGATGGTGTACGGGAACGTGCCGATGCGATCTTCACCCACGAAGCTCGGGAGCCGCTGGAGAGCGATCGCGCGGTAGACGTCGCCGGGCGTCCGCGTCCCGAGAAGCCCCGAGGCGAAGAGGTCGCGTTCGCTCGTCGCTTCGAGCTCGGCCCCGTCGAAGATGTTGACGTCCTGATCGATCACCTGGCTGATCCACATCAGCACGTCGTCGCTCGCCGGTTCGAGGCCGTCGGTGCGCTGGAGGAGAGCGTTGGACTGCTCGATGACGCGCTGCGCCACGGCAACCGTGCGCGCGGCTTCGAGGGCGACGTCGGCCGCCAGCAGGTTCGCGAAGTACGTGCGGATCAGGAAGGCCAGCGTGAGCACCGGCACGATCGAGGCAAAGACGAAGGCGAGGAACAGCTTGCGATAGAAGCTCGCGCGGATCTCGCGCAGCAGGGCCCGGCCCAGCCTGAGGCGCGCGCGCGCGATGCGGGTGAAGAGCGCCGTGCCGAGCAGGACGATGACGTAGATCAGGCCGGACAGCGTCGTGAGCTCGGCCAGATGGACGACGTGATCGAAGGTCGCGAGGGCGGGGTAGCCAATGGCGTAGATGAAGACCCGGTCGTTGGAGAAGTGGACGTGATAGCGGCGGCCGTTGGCGAGTGCCTCGGACCAGAAGGAACGCCGCGCCGGATCGTAGATGCGCGAGAAGAGGGCATCCGTGATCGGCCAGGCGGCCCGTCCGGAACTGTAGATCGGGCTCAGACTCCAGCCGTAGATGGCGACATCCACTTCGCTGCCCGTGGTCCCGGCGCGAGGGGCCGAGCCGTCGGCGGGGCGGAAGACCTCGAAGTACGGATTCTGCGACGTGATGAAGGGGAGCGTGCGGTAGTCGAAGAGCAGGACGTGGACGACGATCGTGCCGACCGGCTCCGGCGGCGCGCCGGGGGAGGGGCTGACGCAGATCTGGCGGTCGGCATGGAGCACGCGGCGCTCCTCCGACCCGAACGGCGTGGCTTCCCCGAAGACGTCCCAGTCGCAGCCGGACGCCGCCTGGGGCGCCTGTCTGGCGAGGGAGTACTCCGGGTAGTTCAGCGCGAAGCGGCTGACGAGCCTGCCCGACCGGTCGTAGAGCTCGATGGCGGAGGTCAGCCGGGCGCGGGCGAGCGCCGTCTGCTTCCAGACCAGGAACGCGCTTTCCGTGCCCGGTTCAGCGGCAGGCGCAGCGCCGTCCCCGGCCACGAGCACGGGCAGGACCTCGAGTCCGTCGATCTCGCGCCGGGCCTCCGACAGGTGATCCTGCAACGTCTGCTGCTGGTGCTGCGCCTGCACGGCGTAGCGGGTGGCGATGAGCGACCGCATGGCCCGCTCCACGTAGAAGTGCACGGACGGGTAGAGGAGCAGCGCGGGCACGAGAAAGGCGAGGAAGAGGCCGAGGATCCGGGCCGCGACCGTGCCGTGACGGAACCAGGCGACCACCCGTCGGCCCGCGAGCGTGGCCGCGGCGCAGACCGCGGCCGAGGCGACGATGGCCCACGGCGGAAGCGGCCAGCCGCGCGTGTGGGCAACGCCCGACACCACGATCGCCGGCAGTACCCAGACCAGGGCGAGCCCGGTGCGCAGGAGCGGCGTCTCCGGGAGTCCGAAGCGCCAGCGGGCGATGGCCGCGGTCAGGATGAGGGTCCCGGCCCAGAGCGCCGCCACGTGGCCCGCGAGCATGCCGGTCAGCAGCGCCAGGCGGGCGGGGGCCCAGGGGCTCAGGGAGAAATGGCGGAGATCGACGGCCGCCGGATCGACCGCGCCGAGGAGCAGGCGGTCGTAGGCGACGAACAGGACGGCCACGGCGGTGCCCGCGGCCAGTTGACGGAGGAGAAAGGCGGACGGGCTTTCGAGCGCCGCGGCGCGCGCGCCGTGGTAGGCGACGCGCAGGCGCGCCACGGGAGAGGCGACCAGCGCGACGCCCGCCGCCGCGACGGTGCCCGCGAGCAGGAGCAGGGTCGGGGCGTCGGGGGCGTGCCCGGCCGCCAGTCCCATCGCGCCCCAGAGCAGCACGGCGCCGCCGCCGAGCAGCGCCAGCGAGATGGCCGTTTCGCGGAGGAAGGTCGATCGCCCGACTGATGCGGCGCGCCGATCGAGCGAGGGTCCGATGAGCAGCAGGACCGTCAGGCTCAGGGCCACGAGCACGGCCGCCGCGGTGCTCCGGCGCACGCGCGCCCGGGCACGCTGGATGTCGGCGGGGGCCATCGAGACCTCCACCAGCGGGTCGCCGCCGGGGGCGTGCAGGACGAAGGCGTTGGCGCGCGCCTCTCCGCCCGCACCCTCCCAGCGCATTCGCAGCGATGCGGGCCCGAGCGGCGTCGGCAGCACGAAGGCGCTGGCGGTGATCGTCGCGGCGGCGGAGGCGGGCGAGAGGACGCGTTCCACGGCGACGGCGCCCACGCGATGCTGCTGCGCGTCCAGAATCGGGAGGAGGTGTACGAGGCGCAGGCCGAGCGGGGACGGGGTGAGGAAGAACGCCGCTGGCCCTCCGATGCGGTCGGGCGCGCGAATGTCGGACGGCTTGCCGCCCAGGCCCGCGCGACGCCGCGCGCATCGTAGATGGTGGCGGCCACGCCACCGGCGGCGCCGCCCGATTCGGCCAGACGGCGATCCACGAGGTCGAAGAGGGCGCGCGCGTCGGGTGCTCCGGCATCCAGACCGGGGGCGGCGGCGGGATCGCCGGCGATGCCCAGCGCCACGCGCGTGAGCACGGCACTCATCCGGCTGAAGTCCCCGCGGACCTGCCGCTCGAGGCGCGCCGACGCCGACTGATCCGACGGGCCGAACCGCCAGAGCTCGAACGAACCGCCGGCCATCGCGACCAGCAGCGCGGCGGCGAGACCCGCCAGGAAGAGCCGCCCCCAGCCGGCGCCCCTGACCTGCGCGAGCGGGAGGCGTGGCGAGCCGGAAGCAGCGGAGGGCACTGGATCAGCAGAATACCGCAAGAGGTACAATCGCCGTCCGATGCCTCACCCGCCTGCGTTGAAGCCGTCGCTCAAGCGCGGCGCGTTCCTCGCCGCGGCGAACTGGCCGCTGATTGTCGTGCAGTTCGTTGCCGAGGGCACGCTCAAGCTGCTGCTGGCGGTACCGGTCGTCGGGGGCATCTTCCTGGTCGTGCTCCTGCTCGGCGCAGACGTCCAGGACATCCTGTCGGGGGATGTCCGCGACATCATCGGCGCCGTCGTGATGGCGCTCCGGGCCAATCCCGCGGCGCTCGCGGCGTTCGCGGCCGCGTTCCTCCTGGTCCTCCTCGGCGGATCCGCGCTGACCTTCGTGGTCAAAGGGGGTACGGTCGCGATCCTCGCGGAGGCCGCGGCCCAGGCGGGGCCGATCGAACGGCCGCCCCTGCGGCTGGCGGCGCTGCGCCGTGCGAACCGCACCAACATCGAGCCGTTTCTCGACGGCTGCCGCCGGCTGTGGCGACGCTACGTGCAGCTCGGGGCCTTTCTGCTCATCGCCTACGGCGCCACCGCCGTCGCCTATCTGACCCTTGTCGTCGGCGGCTACACGCTGGCCGGCAATTCGGGCGTCCTGCTCGGGTGGACGCTGGCGGCGGCACTGGCCTCGAGCGCACTCGTCGTCTGGATCACCGTCATCAATTTCCTGTACCTCCTGACCCAGATGGCCATTGCGGTCGAGGACCTGAGCGTGCGCGAGGGCATCGTGCGCGTGGGGCAGTTCGTGCGCGGGAGCCTCCGCGAAGTCGCGGGCATCTTCGGCGTTGTCCTGCTGCTCGTGGCGGTCGCGACGGTGGCCTCGATCATGGCGACCGCGGGGCTGGGGCTCATCGCGTTCGTGCCGCTCGTGGGCCTCGCGATGGTGCCGCTGCAGGTCGCCGCGTGGCTGCTGCGCGGCGTCGTGTTCGAGTACCTGGCGCTGACGGCGTTCGGGGCCTACCTCACGCAGTATCGGTACTATCTCGAGAGCCACGCCACCGAACGGGCCGCCGCCGACAATCCGGTGACGATCCAGACCGGCGGGGTTGCGTGACGGGCCACGATCGTTTCCTGTCGAAGGCCGCGCAGGGCATGCAGGGCTCGGCCATCCGCCGGATGGGCGCGCTGCTGGCGCGCCAGCATGGCCTCATCTCGTTCGCGCCCGGGTATCCCGCGCTCGACACGTTTCCCGCCGAGGCGCTCCAGGACATCGCGCACGCGCTGCTGTCCGGATCCGACCGATACGTCCTGCAGTACGGCCCGACGCGCGGCTATCGCCCGCTGCTGGAGGTGATCGCCGAGTTGATGGCCGGGCGCGGCGCCCCGACCAGCCTCGAGCGGCTGCTCGTCACGACGGGGTCGCAGCAGGGGCTCGACCTCGTCGCGCGCGTGCTGCTCGATCCGGGCGATGCCGTGCTGGTCGAGAAGCCGACCTACACCGGCGCCATCATGGCGTTCCGCAACGTGCAGGCATACCTGGCGGGGGTCGAGCAGGGGCGCGACGGGTTCGAGCTGGGCGCGCTCGACGCGGTGTACGCCCGGCTGGCCGCAGAGGGCCGCCGGGTGCGGGTCCTCTATGTGGTGCCCAACTTCCAGAATCCCACCGGCCTGCTGATTGGCCGCGAGCGGCGACTGGCGCTGCTCGAGTGGGCGACGCGCCGGGACGTGCTGATCGTCGAAGACGATCCCTATCGTGAGCTGTACTTCGAGGGGGCCGCCACCGAAGAGGATGTCCGGCCGCTCCGGGCGGACGACCGCGACGAACGGGTCGTCTATCTGAGCAGCTTTTCCAAGACACTCGCGCCCGGCTTCCGCGTTGCCTGGGTGGACGCGCCGGAGGCGCTCACGGCGAAGTTCGAGCTCGCCAAGCAGGCGGCCGACATGTGTACGGGCACGTTCGATCAGCGGATCGTGCACGAGGTCGCGCGGACGGGTCTTCTGGCGCGGCAGCTGCCGCTCCTGCGCTCGCACTACCGCGACAAATGCCACGTCATGCGCGAGGCGCTGCATCGCGAGCTCGGCGACCTCGTCACGTGGTCCGAGCCCCGCGGCGGGTTCTTCCTGTGGGCCCGGCTGCCCGACACGCTCGACGCGGACCATCTGATCGAGCGCGCCGTGCGGCACGGCGTCGTGTACGTGGCCGGCGAGGCGTTCTTTGCCGACGACCGGCAGGAGACGCACGAGGGCCGGAACCTGATGCGCCTGGCGTTCTCGGCGCCGTCGCACGACCGCATTCGCGAGGGGGTCTCCCGGCTCGCGGCCGCCATCCGCGAGGAGCTGTCCGCGGTCAGCTCCCCGAGCCCGGCAGCTCCACCGGCACGCTGAGCCCCGGCAGCGACGTCAGCGGCTCGACGGCGACGCCGCGTGATTCCTCCATGAGCAACAGCGTCCATTGCCCGCTCAGGCTCCCCGTGACGGCGGCCATCACGCGGCCGCCGGTCGACTCCGCGAACGCCGGGGGAATGGCGAGCGATGCCTCGAGCTTGATGATGCCGGCGGGTTTCCCGGTGGCGTCAAAGGCGCGGACCTCAGACGCGGTGCCCGGCACCATCAGCGTCCCGCCGAGCAGGACCGGGCCCGCGGGGCGGAACGGGAGGCTGGGATGCCAGAGCAGCGCGCCGCTGTCCTTGTCGATGGCGCGCACGACGTTGTCGATGGAGGCGATGTAGATGCGCCGGCCGTCGCTCACGGGGCGCCCGCGCAGCGCCGCCCCGACGCGAAACCGCCACGCCAGCGATCCGTCGCCCGCATCGAGACAGTAGAAGCGGCCATCGGCGGCGCCGGCATAGACGCGGTCGGCGTCGGCGAGCACTTCGGAAATCGCGCCGGCCGGAGCCGGGTTTTTCGGGGCGGCCACCAGACGCCGCTCCCACCGCGTCGCGCCGGTCTGCAGATCGAGCGCCAGCACCCGCCCGTCGGCGAGCGGCACGTACAGCGCGTCACCGTGGATCGCGGAGCGTGTGGCCACGGCGCCAACCTCGCGGCCCCACACCTTCGAGCCGTCCTCCGACCGAAGCGCCACGAGCGATCCCGCCGAGGCAGCGATGACCCAGCCGTCCTGCGCGAGGATCGGGGCCGACAGCGCGCCGGACGGCGCGCGCCAGCGCACGGCGCCGGCCGCCGCGTCGAGCGCATGGATCGCCTCGCCGGATGCCACGAAGACCCGGCCGGCGTCGACCGCGAGCGGCTGCTCCGCCCGCAGATCCACGCGCCAGGCTTCCGACCCGTCGGCCAGGCGGTGCGCCACGACCGCGCCGGACTGGAGCGCGACGAAGATCCCGTCGCCACCGATCGCGGGGGGCGCGGACGGACGGGCCGCGACGACCACGCCCCAGCGCACTTCGGTCGGCAGCACGGCGGCTGCGGCCGTGCGCGGCGCCTGCGCGAGCTGTGGGGCTGGCGCGACGTCCGCGGCCTGTGACGTCTGCGGGGTCACGACGGACTGCGCCGCGGCGTGAGTCGTGCTCAGCAGAGAAAGGATCCCGGCGATCGACGGAAGAAGTGTGGTGCGGACGGAAAGCACCCCTTATAATAAGGGGCATATCCTGTCTCCAGATGAAGCGATTGTTCCGGCCCCGCTCCTTGTGACTCATCAAACTGTCGTCGTCCTGGACTTCGGCTCGCAGTTCACGCAGCTGATCGCGCGCCGGCTGCGCGAGCTGTCGATCTACTCGGAGATTCTGCCGTTCGACACGCCGATGGCGGAGATCGCGCGGCGCGCGCCGGTCGGCATCGTGCTGTCAGGCGGGCCACGGAGCGTTGCCGATGCGGGGGCGCCGCAGTGCGACGCCGGCGTCTATGCGGCCGGCGTCCCCGTACTGGGCATCTGCTACGGCATGCAGTTGATGACGCATGCGCTGGGCGGCGTCGTCGCGCCGGCGCCGCATCGCGAGTTCGGTCTCGCGACGATCGCCGTGCAGGCCGATGCTCCGCTCTTCACCTCGGTGCCTCGCGAGCTTCGTGTCTGGGCGAGCCACGGCGATCTGGTAGAGCGGGCCCCGGCGGGCTTTCAGGTCACGGCCACCAGCGCGAACGCCCCCGTCGCCGCGATGGCGGATCCCGCGCGCCGTCTCTATGCGCTGCTCTTCCATCCGGAAGTGGCGCACACGGATCACGGCCTCGACATCCTGCGGAACTTCGCGTACGGCGTCTGCGGCTGCACCGGCGACTGGACGATGTCGTCGTTTGCGCAGGAGGCCGTCGCGCGCATCGCGGCGCAGGTCGGCGACGGGCGGGTCGTCTGCGGGCTGAGCGGCGGCGTGGACTCGACCGTCGCCGCGGTCCTGATCCATCGGGCGATCGGCGATCGGCTCACGTGCATCTTCGTGGACAACGGCGTCATGCGCCAGGACGAGGCGAACCAGATCCGTACCCGGTTCGAGCGTCTCGCGCTGCCGCTGGTGTTCGCGGACGCCTCGGATCTCTTTCTCGACCGGCTCGCGGGCGTGACCGACCCCGAGCAGAAGCGCAAGATCATCGGCGCGGCCTTCATCGACGTCTTCGAAGCCGAAGCCCTGAAGCTCGGCTCCTTCGACTTCCTCGGGCAGGGCACTCTCTATCCGGACGTCATCGAGAGCGTCTCGGTGATCGGCCCCTCGCACGTGATCAAGAGCCACCACAACGTCGGGGGGCTCCCGGATCGCATGCGGTTCTCGCTCGTCGAGCCGCTGCGGCTGCTCTTCAAGGACGAGGTGCGGCTGGTCGGCAAGGAGCTCGGCCTGGACGACGAGTTCGTGTGGCGCCAGCCGTTTCCGGGCCCCGGCCTGGCGGTGCGCATCCTCGGGGAGGTCACGGCCTCGCGGCTCAATCTCGTCCGCCGCGCCGACCACATCGTCGGCGAGGAAGTGAAGCGTGCGGGGCTCTACCGCCGCCTGTGGCAGGCCTTCGCGGTGCTGCTCCCGATTCAGAGCGTCGGGGTGATGGGCGACGCGCGGACCTACGAGTACACGATTGCCGTGCGCGCCGTTGAGAGCCGCGACGGCATGACGGCCGACTGGGCCCGGCTGCCGCACGAGCTGCTCGCCGCGATCTCGTCGCGCATCGTGAACGAAGTGAAGGGGATCAATCGCGTCGTCTACGACATCAGCTCGAAGCCGCCCTCGACGATCGAGTGGGAATGATGTCCGAGTTCGTCCACCTCCATCTGCACTCGGAGTATTCGCTGCTCGACGGCGCCTGCCGGATCGAGGAGATGCTGGATCGGGCGGTGGAGCTGAAGATGCCGGCGGTGGCCATCACCGAGCACGGCAACATGTTCTCGTCGATCATCTTTCACGATCAGGCGCGCAAGCGGGGCATCAACCCCGTGCTCGGCTGCGAGGTGTACGTCGCGCCCGGGGATCGCCGGACGAAGAGCGGGACGCCAGGCGAGACGGCCAATCATCTGGTGCTGCTCGCGGAGACGCGCGAGGGGTACCACAACCTGATCAAGCTGGTGTCGGCCGGCTACACCGAGGGCTTCTACTACAAGCCGCGCATCGACAAGGCGCTGCTGGCCCAGCATGCGAAGGGGCTCATCGGCCTCAGCAGCTGCCTCAAGGGGGAGGTCGCGACCGGCATCCGCACGGAGCAGCAGCAGAAGGCGGTGGCGGCCGCGGCGGCCTATCGCGACATCCTCGGCCCCGGCAATTTCTTCCTCGAGATGCAGTACCAGGGGATCGACGATCAGCGCGTCGTCAATATCGGGCTCCAGCCGATTGCGAAGGACCTCGGTATTCCGCTCGTCGCCACCAACGACGTCCACTACCTCAAGAACTCCGACCACAAGCCGCACGACGTGCTGCTCTGCATCGGCACGGGCAAGTCGGTCAACGACACCGAGCGGCTGCGGTATCACGGCGACCAGTTCTATCTGAAGACCGCGGAGGAGATGGCGGAGGTGTTCCGGGACTTCCCGGATGCGCTGCAGGCGACTGTCCGGATCGCCGAGCGCTGCCACGTGGATCTGAGCGCCACGGAGAACCACCTCCCGAACTTCGACGTGCCCGACGGCTTCACCCTGGACGACTACTTCGAACACGTGGTGCGGGAAGGGTTCGTGAAGCGCCTGCCGCGGCTCAAGGACCTGGCCGCGCGGGGGGTGCTGAAGCACACGATCGACGAGTACGAGCGGCGTCTGTCGTACGAAATCGACATGATCAAGCAGATGAAGTACCCCGGGTACTTCCTGATCACCTGGGACTTCATCCGCTATGCGAGGGAGCAGGGCATTCCGGTCGGGCCAGGCCGCGGCTCGGCCGCCGGCAGCTTCGTCGCGTATTGCCTCTGGATCACCGACGTCGATCCCATCGAGTACGACCTGATCTTCGAGCGGTTCCTCAACCCCGAGCGCGTCTCGCTGCCCGACATCGACATCGACTTCTGCGAGCGCCGCCGCGGCGAGGTGATCGAGTACGTCACCACGAAGTACGGCCGGGCCAACGTCGCCCAAATCATCACCTTCGGCACCATGAAGGCGCGTGCCGTCGTGCGCGATGTCGCGCGCGTGATGGACATCCCGTACGCGGACGCCGATCGCGTGGCCAAGGCGATCCCGCCGGCCCTGGACATGACGCTCGAGAAGGCGCTCCTGGAGAGCCCGGTCCTCAAGGATCTCGAGCAGAAGGACGAGCGCATCAAGGAGCTCATTGCCGTCGCCCGGCGCCTCGAGGGCATGACGCGCCACGCCTCCGTCCATGCCGCTGGCGTCGTGATCGCGCCGCGCCCGCTCACCGAGTTCGTGCCGCTCTACAAGAGCCAGAAGGACGAAATCGTCACGCAGTGGGCGATGAAGGAGGTCGAGCGCGTCGGCCTCCTCAAGATGGACTTCCTGGGGCTCAGCACGCTCACGCTCATCCAGGACGCGCTCGACGAGATCAAGCGCACCGAGCAGATCACGCTCGACATCGACGCCATTCCGCTGGACGACGCGAAGACGTATCAGTTGTTCTGCGACGGCCAGACCTACGGCGTCTTCCAGTTCGAGAGCTCGGGCATGCGCGAGCTGCTGCGCAAGGCGAAGCCCGAACGCCTCGACGACCTCATCGCCCTCAACGCGCTCTACCGTCCCGGTCCGCTCAAGAGCGGGATGGTGGACGACTACATCTCGCGCAAGCAGGGGAAGACCGAGGTCCGGTACGAGCTGGCGCAGCTGGCGCCGATTCTGGGAGACACCTACGGCGTCATCGCGTACCAGGAACAGGTCATGCGGATTGCCGCGGTCCTCGCCGGGTTCACGATGGGCCAGTCCGACATGCTGCGCAAGGCCATGGGGAAGAAGGACCCGAAGGTCATGGCGAAGCAGCGCGAAGCCTTCATGGCGGGCTCGGCAACGAACGGCATCAACGAGAAGAAGGCGAAGAAGATCTTCGATCTGATGGAGTTCTTCGCCGGCTACGGCTTCAACAAGTCGCATTCGACGACATATGCCTGGGTGGCGTATCAGACCGGCTATCTCAAGGCGAACTATCCCGCGCACTTCATGGCGGCGCTGCTGACCATCGAGGCGGCGAACACCGACAAGCTCGCGATGTATCTGGGGGAGTGCCGGGACCTCGGCGTGACCATTCTGCCCCCCGATCTCAACTCCAGCCAGATGGCCTTCACCGTCGTGGACGGCGCGGTCCGGTTCGGCCTCTGCGCCGTCAAGAACGTCGGGGAAGGGGCCATCCTCTCGCTGCTGGCGGCGCGCCAGGAGCTTGGCCGGATTGACTCCCTCTATGCGCTCTGCGAGCATTCGGACCTCCGGCTCGTGAACAAGCGCGTTTTCGAGAGCCTGATCAAGGCCGGTGCGATGGACTCGCTGCTGCCGCCGGAGGCGGGCAGCGTGGCGGCGCGGCGGGCGCGCCTCTTCGCGGCCGTTGACCGGGCGATCGAGCACGGCGGACGGCACCAGCGCGATCGCGACAAGGGGCAGTCACAGTTGTTCGGGGGCAGCTCGAGCGACGAGCCCGAGGCTCGGGCCGCGGCCCTCCCGGACGCCATCCCCTGGACGGAGATGCAGCAACTGGCCGGGGAAAAGGAGTCGCTCGGGCTGTACATGAGCGGGCACCCCCTCGATCGGTTCGGGGCGGATCTCATCATCTTCGGCGCGCGCCGCGTCGCGGATCTGACCACCTCGGAGGCCGACGTCTGGGTCGGCGGCATCGTGTCGGCCCTGCGGCCGCTGAAGACGAAAAAAGGGGACCGCATGGCGGTCTTCATGCTGGACGACGTCGCGGGGAACGTCGAGGTCGTGGTCTTCCCGGAAACGTTTGCGAAGCACGGGCTGGCGATCGAGCCCGACGCCATGTTGCTCGTGCGCGGCAAGCTGGAGAAAGACGAGGAGTCGTCGCGGATCGTCGCCACCGAGTTGATGCCCATCGCGCAGCTCAAGGAGCGCACGACGAAAGAGGTGGCGATCCACCTCGCCGTGCCACCGCACGGCCGGCCGACGTTCGAGGCGCTCGCGGAGGTGTTCTCGCGGCACCGCGGGGACCGGCGCGTGTCGCTCGAACTGAACGTGAACGGGCAGCCGCGGGGCCTGCGCGTCCGGGCCGACGTGGCGCAACGCGTGCGGCCGTCGGAGAAGCTGGTGGCGGAGCTCGAGCGGCTCTGCGGCGCCGGCACGGTGGAGCTGCGGTGAGCCAAGCCTATGCCTGACATTCTGGAGTTCGAAGAGCCGGTCGGCGTCCTGCTGAAGGAGATCGAGGCCCTCAGTCTGATGCCGCGCACGCCCGAGCGGGAGCGATCGATCGCGACGCTCCGCACGCGGGCCGACGAACTGCGCGCGGAAATCTACACGACGCTGACCCCGTGGCAGCGCGTGCTCGTCGCCCGGCATCCCAGTCGGCCGAACACCCTTGATTACGTCCAGCGGCTCTTCACCGGGTGGGACGAGCTGCACGGCGACCGCCGCTTCGCCGACGACCACGCCATCGTCTGCGGGTTTGCGCACTATCGCGGCGAACCGGTCGCCATCATCGGACATCAGAAGGGCACCGACACCAAGCAGAAGATCTACCGGAACTTCGGCTACGCGAGGCCGGAAGGGTACCGGAAGGCGCTGCGGGTGATGCAGCTCGCCCAGAAGTTCAGCCGGCCGATCGTGGTCTTCATCGACACTCCGGCGGCGTATCCCGGCGTCGAGTCGGAAGAGCGCGGCGTCGCGGAAGCGATCGCGGTCAACCTCCGCGAGATGATGATGCTCGAGGTCCCCATCATCGTCATGGTCTGCGGCGAAGGGGGGAGCGGCGGCGCGCTCGGCATCGCGATCGGCGACCGGGTGCTGATGCAGGAGTTCTCGGTCTACAGCGTGATTCCCCCCGAAGGCTGCGCCGCGATTCTGTGGCGCGATCCCAACCGCAAGGTCGAGGCCGCGGCGGCACTGAAGATGACGGCGCCCGACATGCTCGCGCTCGGGCTGGTGGACGGCATCGTGCCGGAGCCCTCGGGCGGCGCGCACAACGACCCCGACGCGGCGACGGCGCTCGTCGATCAGGCGCTGTCGGCGGCGCTGGCCGAGGTCTCGGCGCTGACCGTGGAGGCGCGGCTGCAGCTGCGCTACGACAAATTCCGCCGCATGGGGGAGGAAGGCAGCGCGTTTATCGATACCGCGGCGCCTGCGCCCGCCGGCACGAAGCCGGGGGGCTGAGGCCCTTCATGCGGAAGTCCCTCCTGTGGCATCACCTGCCGTGCGACGAGGCCGCGACGACCGGACTGGCGGCCGCCATCGGTGTGAGCCCCATCGTCGCGCGGCTGCTGTGCATGCGCGGGCTGTCGGACCCTGAGGCGGCGGATCGCTTTCTCCATCCGTCGCTCGACCACCTGCACGACCCTTTCCGCCTCGCCGACATGCAGACCGCCGTCGAGCGCATCGAGCGCGCGCTCGCCGGGCGCGAACGGATCGCGATCCACGGCGACTACGACGTGGACGGCATCACCTCGACGGTGATCCTGCGCCGCGCGCTGGAGCTGCTCGGCGGCGACGTCGTCCACTTCATTCCCGAGCGCCTGCGGGACGGCTACGGGCTGCAGCCCGCCGCCATCGACCGCCTGCACGCGGACGGCGTGCGGCTGGTCGTATCGGTGGATTGCGGGATCCGGAGCACCGACGCGGCGCTGCGCGCGAAAGCGCTCGGCATGGATCTGATCGTGACGGACCATCACGAGCCCGAGGGGTCGCTGCCCCCCGCGCTGGCCGTCATCAATCCCAAGCGCCACGACTGCACCTATCCGGACAAGAACCTCGCGGGGGTCGGCGTGGCGCTCAAGCTGGTGCAGGCGTTGTGTGCGCGCGCGGGGCGGGCGCGCTACCTGCCGGCGTTCGTCAAGATTGCCGCGATCGGCACGCTCGCGGACGTCGTCCCGCTCATCGGCGAGAACCGGGTCATCGCACGGCTCGGCCTGGCCTCGCTCAGCACCGGGCCGCACACGGTGGGGCTGCGCGCGCTGCTCGAGGCCTCGGGGCTGACGGGCAAGACGATCGACAGCTACCAGGTCGCCTTCATCCTCGCGCCGCGAGTGAACGCCGCGGGGCGGATGAGCACGCCGGATATCGCCACGCGGCTGCTGCTCGCGAAAGACGAGGCGATGGGGGAGGAAGCCCGCGCGCTCGCGCACCAGCTCAACGACGAGAACCTGCGGCGCCAGCGCGAGGAAGCGGATCTCGTGGCCGCGGCGCGCAAGGCGATCGAGAACGACCCCGCGGTCGGTGCCCACAACGTCCTCGTCGTCGGTGGCGAGGGCTGGCATCGCGGCGTGATCGGGATTGCGGCGTCGAAGCTCGTCGACGCGTACCACAAACCGGCCATCGTCCTGTCGATCGAGGGGGACGTGGCGCACGGGTCCTGCCGGAGCATTCCGGACTTCGACATGCTGGGCGCGCTCGAGCACTGCGCGGACCTGTTCGTCCGGTTCGGCGGGCATCGCCAGGCCGCCGGCCTGACCATGGACGCGGCGCGGGTGCCCGAGTTCCGGGCGCGCGTGAACGCCCACGCAGACGCCGTGCTCGAGCCCGACCAGTTACGTCCCCGTCTGCGGATCGACGGGCCGCTCGACCTGCGATCGATCACCCACGACCTCATGCGCGAGATCGACTCGCTCGGGCCGTTCGGCATGTCGAACCCGAGGCCCGTGTTCCATGCCACCGGGGTCGAGATCGTGGACGGGCCCAGGACGCTGAAGGAGCGCCACCTCAAGATGACGTTCAGCCAGGAGGGGCGCCGGTTCCGCGCGATCGCCTGGCGCGCCGCCGAGCGGTCCGAGTTCCTGACGCGCAACCGCGCCGCGGTCAACCTGGCGTTCTCGCTCGAGAAGAACGAGTTCAAGGGAGAGACCTATCTCGAGCTGAACGTCGCCGACTTCCAGTGCCCCGGGGACGTAGAATGACAACCCAGCGCTCAGCTTTCAGCCCTCAGCTCTCAGCTTTCGGCTCTGGGCTTTCGATGACGGGGTCCAGGAACTCCCGGCGCTGACAGCTGACAGCTAAAAGCTTCTATGACCTGGCAGAAGAAGGCGCGGCTCGGCCTCGTGGTGTTCGTCGCCGTGTTCCTCGTGGTCGTCGTCGTCGCGCTCCGGCGGCGCTCGCCCGCGCGACCTGTCGAACCCCCGCCGACCCGCATGGACCCGGCGGCCGTGGTCGAGGGGCGCGGCACGCAGACGATCGAGCAGTCCCGCGACGGACGCGTGGTGTTCTCGCTGAAGTTCGGCTCCCAGCTCACCTATCCCGACGGTCGATCGAAGCTGGCCGGCGGCGTCTCGGTGACGGCGGATCGGAGCGGCCGCCCGTTCACCGTCACGAGCCG
>JANPJN010000403.1:0-1556 GCA_031425515.1 Acidobacteriota bacterium
TGTCGTCGCGGATGAAGTAGAAGCCCTCGCCGCGGAACGTGTTCGTCCCGGACTTGGTCACAGCGTTCACCGTACCGCCAGCCGCCCGTCCGAGCTCCGCCGAGAAGTTGCTGATGCCGACCTGGAATTCCTTGATGGCGGCCTGGCTGATCGAATACGAGGTGCGGGTCCGGCCGCGGGCCTCGGAGAAGAAGGCCTGGTTGTTATCCGCGCCGTCCACCGTGTTGTTGTTGTACAGGCCCGAGATGCCGCGATAGCTGACCAGGCCGAAGTTGCCGTCGTTGGTGACGGCCGGACCGAGGAGCACGAAATTCTCCCAGCGGCGGCCGTTGATCGGCAGGTTCTGGATGGCGCGTTCGCCGACGACGTTGCTCACGTCGGTGCGCTGGGTGTCGATGAGGGGCGCTTCGCCGGTGACGGTGACCGCTTCGGTCACTCCTGCCGGGCGCAGCGCCACGTCCACTGACCGCGTCTGTCCGACGAGGACCTCGACGCGGGCCGGCGTCGGGGCCTGAAAGCCCGACAGGGTCGCCGTCACCTCGTAGGTGCCGGGCTGGAGGGCGGTGGCGCGGTAGCGACCGCCGCCGTCCGTGACCGCGTCGCGCGTCAGATTTGTTTCGGTGTTGCGGACGACCACCGTGACGCCCGGGAGGACGCCGCCGCTGGCATCCGTGACCACACCTTCGATACTGCTGGTGGCAGCCGTCTGCGCGAACAGCGGGGCCGACAGAAGAATGGCCGCGGCCAGCGCGGTCATCATCCGGAACACTCTACACATCGATACTCCTTGACTCGTTTAAACGCTTGAGCACGTTCGGGTTTCGCGCGCGGTGTGCGACACTCCACGCCCGCGGCAGGTGACCAGGGGGGCTGCCTAGTAGGGTAGCATAGGCGCGCTGGTTCCGTCGGCGCCCTCGAGCGCGCCGCGCGTGCGCGCCACCGCTTCCGTCAGATAGTGCTCGTCGAGCTCCACCCCCACGAAATTCAGCCCCAGACGGGCCGCCGCGACCGCCGTGCTCCCCAGGCCGAGAAACGGGTCCAGCGCCAGGGCGATTCGTTCCAGACCGTGCAGCTTGAAACAGTACTCAGGTACTCGCGGCGGAAACGTCGCCGGGTGAGGACGATCCTTCTCGCGGTTCTGGATGGTGTCGTAGGGGATGAACCAGGTGTTGCCGCGGCAGCGCAGGTTGCTGCCGCTGGTCTGCCAGCGGCCGATGTTCGAGGCGTCCTGGTACGGCACGCCGATCGCCCGGCGATCGAGCGGCGTGCGACCGTCCCGGGTGAAGTGGAAGATGAACTCGTGGCAGTCGTTCACGAAGCGCGGGCTGTTGATCGGTTTGTAGTGGCCCACGGCGAGGTCGCGATCGAGCGCGGCGGCTCCGGCCGCGTCGCGATCGATGGCCACCGACTTGATCCAGTGAATCGTGTTCTGCAGCTCCAGGTGGCCCCGGGCGGCCATCGCCACGTCCATGGCCGTCCAGGGATCGGTCGGCTTCGCGCCGACGTTCAGGAAGAGCGACCCGGTCGCGTCCAGCACGCCGCGCGCCGCCGCAATC
>JANPJN010000404.1:0-5845 GCA_031425515.1 Acidobacteriota bacterium
CACGACAACCGGCAGCCAGGCGAGCGTCAGGACGGGAGGCAGCCGGTAGTACGCCAGGAACGCTGCGAGAATCGTGAGCCCCAGGAAGAAATGGATCATGTTCGCCAGGACCGTCACAATCGGCAGGATCTCGGCGGGGAAGAGCACCTTCTTGATCAGGTTGCCCCCGGAGATCAGGATATTGGACGACTCGGCGAGAGACGAGGAGAACCAGGTCCAGGGCAGGATCCCGCAGAACATGAAGACGGCGTACGGCTCGACGCCGGTGTGCTTCCCCGGCATGACGTACTTGAAGACGAGCGTATAGATCGTCAGCAGGAGCAGCGGGTTGACGAACGACCAGAAGAACCCGAGCACCGATCCCCGATAGCGCGCCTTGAGCTCGCGCGCCACGAGGCTCTGGATGAGGCCGCGGTAGCGGAACAGCCGCGCGAGATTATGGAACATCGATCTCGAGCACGAGCGCCGTGATGTTGTCCGGCCCCCCCGCCTCGTTCGCCGCGTCTACCAGGCTCCGGCAGATCCCGTCGAGCGTCACGCCGGTCTGGCCGAGAATCGTCGCGATCCGCTCGTCCGGCACGACGCCAAACAGACCATCGGAGCACAGCAGGTAGCGCTCGCCCGGCATCGGGCACACCTCCGAGACATCGACCTCGGGATCCTCGCCGCCGGAGAGCGCGCGGGTCACGACGTTGCGCCACGGATGCTGCCGCGCGGCGGTCGGCGTCAGCGTGCCGGCACGGACCTGTTCTTCCACCCACGAATGATCGTGCGTGAGCTGCGCGAGTTGCCCGTCGCGCAGGACGTAGACGCGGCTGTCGCCCACGTGCCCCACGCTCGCAGACGACTTCCCGAGCAGCACGGCCGAGGCCGTCGTCGCCATCCCGCGCAAATCCTGTGAATCGGCGATCGCCGAGGCGATCTTCCGGTTGGCGAGTCTGAAGGCCGCTTTCAGCCGGTTGGCTTCGAGGCTGAGCGTGGGATCGAACGGGAACGGCCAGGTGCGGTTCTTGTCGGCGCCCGCGGTCTCTTCGATGAACGCCTCGATCGCTTCCACCGCCACCCGCGACGCCACCTCGCCGGCGACGTGCCCGCCCATGCCGTCGGCCACGACGAACAGCCCGATGTCCGCGCGGGTCGAATGGCTGTCTTCGTTGCTGGTGCGCCTGAGCCCCGGATCCGTGCTGACCGCCCACGAGAGCGAATGCGCCGGGGTCATCCTGGCGGCCTCAGCCCTTCACGGCGTCGCGCATCCGCTTCCCGCTGCCAGGGACGCGCGACGAGACGTCGAGCCTCGCAATCGACTTCATCAGGGCCAGGCGTGCCCGCTCGTAGTCGATGTCGGACCTGGCCTGGGCGATCCGCTCTTCGGCGCGCTTCCGGGCGGCCTCGGCGCGCTCGACGCTGATGTCCTCGGCGCGCTCGGCAATCCGCGCGAGGATCGTCACGCGGTCCGGAAGGACCTCGGCGAACCCGAACGCAATCGACAGGAAGAACTTCTCCTGCCCCTTGCGGTACCACAGCTCACCCACCGCGAGCGATGCCAGCATCGGCGTATGCCCCGGCAGCACGCCGAAGTACCCCTCCGATCCGGGGACCTCCACCTCGTCCACCTGTTCGTGGACGATCCTCCGCTCCGGCGTGACGATCTGCAGCTCGATGTGCGTCGGCAGGGCCATGACGATCAGGCGCTCTTCATCTTCTCGGCCTTCTCGACCGCCTCTTCAATCGTGCCGACCATGTAGAAGGCCTGCTCCGGCAGATGATCCCACTTGCCGGCGACGATTTCCTTGAAGCTGCGCACGGTGTCGGCCACCGGCACGTACTTGCCGGGGAGCCCCGTGAACTGTTCGCCGACGAAGAACGGCTGCGACATGAAGCGCTGAATCCTGCGCGCGCGGCCGACGGTCAGCTTGTCTTCTTCCGACAGCTCGTCGATGCCGAGGATCGCAATGATGTCCTGCAGGTCCTTGTAGCGCTGGAGAATCTGCTTCACCTGGCGGGCGACGTTGTAGTGCTCGTCGCCGATGATGCGGGCGTCGAGAATGCGCGAGGTCGAGGCCAGCGGGTCCACGGCCGGGTAGATCCCGAGCTCGACGATCGCGCGCGACAGGTTCGTGGTCGCATCCAGATGCGCGAACGTCGTCGCCGGGGCCGGGTCGGTGTAGTCGTCCGCAGGGACGTAGATCGCCTGCACCGACGTGATCGAGCCCTTCTTCGTGGACGTGATCCGCTCCTGCAGCTCGCCCATCTCGGTCAGCAGCGTGGGCTGGTAGCCGACGGCCGACGGCATGCGGCCGAGCAGCGCCGACACCTCGGATCCCGCCTGCGTGAACCGGAAGATGTTGTCGATGAACAGCAGGACGTCCTTGTTCTCGGCGTCACGGAAGTACTCGGCGACCGTCAGGCCGCTCAGCGCGACGCGCAGGCGGGCGCCGGGCGGCTCGGTCATCTGGCCGTACACCAGCGCGGCGCGCGACTTCGTGAGGTCTTCCGCGTTGATGACGCCGCTCTCCTGGAACTCCAGCCAGAGGTCGTTGCCTTCGCGCGTGCGCTCGCCGACGCCGGCAAACACCGACACGCCGCCGTGCTTCATCGCGACGTTGTGAATCAGCTCCTGGATGATGACGGTCTTGCCGACGCCGGCGCCACCGAACAGCCCGATCTTCCCGCCGCGGACGTACGGCTCGAGCAGGTCGATGACCTTGATGCCCGTCTCGAACATCTGGAGCTCGGTGGACTGCTCCTCGAGCGACGGCGCCTTACGGTGAATCGACCAGCGTTCGGCGGACTCGACCGGACGGTCCGGGAAATCGACCGGCTCACCCAGCACGTTCATCACGCGCCCCAGCGTCGCGGCGCCCACGGGCATCGTGATGGGCGACCCCGTGTCGATCGCCTGCATCCCGCGCTGCATGCCGTCGGTCGGCTTCATCGCGACCGTCCGCACGCGGTTCTCGCCCAGGTGCTGCTCGACCTCGACGATGACGTCGATGGCCTGGCCGCCCTTCCCGTCCGACTTGATCCGGACGGCGTTGTAGATCTCCGGCAGGTGGCCGCCCTCGAACTCGATATCGACGACCGGTCCGATGACCTGGACGACCCTGCCGACCTTCTCCGCTGTTGCGACTGGCATATCTGTTCCTTATCAGCTCTCAGCTGTCGGCTCTCAGCTCTCAGTGCGGACATCCCACTGACCGCTGATGGCTGTCAGCTGATAGCTCCTACAGCGCCTGCGCGCCCGACACGACTTCGATAATCTCGCGCGTGATCGCGGCCTGGCGCACTTTGTTCATATAGAGCGTCAGCGCCTCGATCATCTCTCCGGAATTGCGCGTCGCGGCATCCATCGCCGTCATCTGCGCGGCGTAGAAGGCGGCGTTGGACTCGAGCAGCGCGCGATACACCTGCACCTCGATGTGGCTCGGCAGCAGATGCGCGAACAACGCCTCCGGCTCGGGCTCGTAGAGATAGTCCACGACCGGCGCCCCCTGGGCCACGTCGGCGCCTGCGCCGATCGCGCCGTGAGGGATCGGGAGCAGTTGCTCGACAACGACGTGCTGCACCATCACGGACTTGAACTCGTTGAACGCCAGGTAGACGCTGTCCACGTCACCGGCCACGAATGCGTCGGTCGCTGCACGGGCAATCTCCTGCGCATGCTCGAACTTGAGGTGGGCGAACAGGTTCACCTGCTCATAACGCACCTCGAGCCCCCGGCGCGCGAAGAAGTCGCGGCCCCGCCGCCCCACCAGCCCGAGCGACACCTGCCGTGATCCGTGCTCGGCAACGAACGTCCCCGACGCCTTGATGACGTTTGTGTTGAAGCTGCCGCAGAGCCCGCGATCCGCGGTAATCACGATGAGCAGCGCCCGCCCGCCGGCCTTCGGCTCGACGCGTTCGTCGAGCAGCGGATGCGCGGACGGATCGACGCGCGACGCCAGGCTGCTCAGAACACGCCGCATCTCCACCGCGAACGGCCGGGCCTGCTGCACCCGCTCCTGCGCACGGCGCAGCCGCGAGGCCGCCACCATCTTCATGGCCTTCGTGATCTGCTGCGTGGACTTGACCGCGCGGACCCGGCGCCGGATGTCGATGAGGGACGGCATCCTACGCGACCGCCGCCTTCCGCGTCGTCGCGAACGAGTCGCCGTACTCCTTCAGCGCCTGCGTCAGATCCCGCTTGATGTCGTCGTCTATCTGCTTCTTCTCGGAGAGCGACGTCAGCAGCTGCGGCCGGCGGGTGTCGAGGAACTCGTAGAGCCCCGTCTCGTAGTCGCGCAGATCCTCGACCGCCACGCTGTCGAGCAGGCCGTTGGTCGCCGCGTAGATGATGATGACCTGCTTCTCGACGCCGAGCGGCTGATACTGCGGCTGCTTCAGCACTTCGACGAGCCGGCGCCCGCGATTGAGCTGATTGAGCGTCGCCTTGTCGAGATCGCTGCCGAACTGCGCGAACGCGGCGAGCTCGCGATACTGCGCGAGGTCGAGCCGCAGCGACCCGGCGACCTGCCGCATCGCCTTGACCTGCGCCGAGCCGCCGACGCGCGACACGGAGTTGCCGACGTTGATGGCCGGGCGGACCCCCTGGTGGAACAGATCGCTCTCGAGGAAGATCTGGCCGTCGGTGATCGAGATCACGTTGGTCGGGATGTAGGCCGACAGGTCGCCCGCCTGCGTTTCGATGATCGGCAGCGCCGTCAGCGATCCGCCGCCGAGCTCCTTGCGCAGCTTCGCGGCGCGCTCGAGCAGGCGCGAGTGCAGGTAGAAGACGTCGCCGGGGTACGCTTCGCGGCCCGGCGGACGACGCAGCAGCAGCGAAATCTCGCGATAGGCCTGCGCATGCTTCGACAAATCGTCGTACACGCACAACGCATGGCGGCCGCTGTCGCGGAAGTACTCGCCCATCGTGCACGCCGCGTAGGGGCTGATGTAGAGCAGCGGCGCCGGGTCGGACGCGCCCGCGGCCACGACGATGGTGTATTCCATCGCGCCGGCTTCATCGAGCGTTCGCACCACCTGCGCGATCGTGGACTGCTTCTGACCGATCGCGTTGTAGATGCAGATGACGTCCTTCCCCTTCTGGTTGATGATCGCATCCACCGCGACGGCTGTCTTGCCCGTCTGGCGGTCGCCGATGATCAACTCGCGCTGGCCGCGCCCGATCGGCACCATGGAGTCGATCGCCTTGAGTCCGGTCTGCAGCGGCTCCTTGACCGGGCTGCGATCGACGACGCCAGGGGCGATGCGCTCGATCTCCATGAACGTCTGGGTGACGATCGGCCCCTTGCCGTCGATCGGCTGGCCGAGCGAGTTCACGACCCGTCCGACGAGCTCCTCACCGACCGGCACCGAGATGATGCGGCCGGTACGCTTGACCGTGTCCCCTACGCGGATCTTCTGATACTCGCCGAGGAGCACCGCGCCGACGCTCTCCTCCTCGAGGTTCAGCGCGATCCCGAACACGCCGTGCGGGAACTCGAGCATCTCGCCCGCCATCGTGTTCTCGACGCCGTGCACCCGCGCGATGCCGTCGCCAATCGACACGATGGTGCCCACCTCGGCGACATCGACGTCCACCGCGTAGCTCCCGATCTGGTCGCGGATGATCTTGGAGATTTCTTCTGCTTTGATGTCCATTCGTTCTCTCGTTCGTGCGGCCCCTGACGGCGCGGGCCGCGTGGCCAGCCGGGGCCTGCGGCGCGCGCCAGGCGGCGCCTCAGACGGCGCTCGCGACCAGCGCCTGTCGTATCTTCGCGAGCTGCCGTGTGACGCTGCCGTCGTAGACGGTGCTTCCGATCTTCGTGATGGCGCCGCCGATGATCGCCGGATCGACCCGCGCGTC
>JANPJN010000405.1:0-14716 GCA_031425515.1 Acidobacteriota bacterium
GCAGCGATGTCACCCGTCTGCTGCAGGAGTGGCAGGACGGCAGCGCCGAGGCGCTCGAGCGGCTGCTGCCGCTCGTGTACCACGAGCTGCACACGCTCGCGTCCCGATATTTGTCGCGGGAGCGGCGCGACCACACCCTCCAGCCGACCGCGCTCGTCAACGAGGCTTACCTCAAGCTGGCAGGCCAGCGGGACGTGGACTGGCAGAACCGCTCGCACTTCTACGGCATCGCGGCGCAGTTGATGCGCCGCATCCTCGTGGACCGCGCCCGGCACGACGGCCGGATCAAGCGCGGCCGCGACGTCCCCCGCATCTCGCTCGACGCCGCCGACCCTGCGGATGATCCGGCCGAGGCCGGCCCCGATCCCGTTGACGTGTTCTCGCTCGACCGCGCGCTCTCGCGCCTCGAGGCGGTGGATCCGCAGCAGGGCCGGGTGGTGGAGCTCCGGTTCTTCGGCGGGCTGACGATTCAGGAGACGGCGGACGTGATGCGCATCTCGGCCGGCACGGTCAAACGCGACTGGACCGTGGCAAGGGCCTGGCTGTATCGCGAGCTGACCGGCGAGACCGCGTTCGACGCGGCCGGCGACTGAGGGGCGCCGTCGAGCCCTCTCATCTCCCGCGAATTAATCCGCACCACCGCGAAATAGTCCCCGGCGCCAATCTCGCGCGGAACGCACTCCGCCAGAAAGACACCCGTTTTCATTGCCGATGCGACGCGCCCGCCTCGGTACCCCGTTTGCTCCATGTCCGGGCATCGCATGCCCGGCACCGCCACACTCGACCCTGTCAGGACGGACGTGTGCTGCCTGCACTGCGGGGAGCCCTGCGACGCCGGCGCGCCCGTTACGGTCCAAGGGACGTTCTGCTGCGACGGGTGCCGCGCCGTGTTCGACATCCTCGAAGCCCACCAGCTCGGGGCCTTCTATCTGTGCGACGTCGCGCCCGGCGTGTCGCAGCGCTCGCGTCGCTCCCCCGACGCCCTGCGCTTCGCGGCGCTGGACGACCCGGCCGTTGCGGCCCATCTGATCGATTTCGACGACGGGCGCAGCGCTCGCGCGACGTTTGCCATTCCGTCCCTCCACTGCGCCTCGTGCGTCTGGCTGCTCGAACAGTTCTGGCGTTTCGATCCGGGGACATCGCGGGCGGAGGTGGACCTCCAGCACCGGACGCTCCGCGTGAACTACCGTCCAACCGAGACGTCGCCGCGGCGGATCGCCGAGCGGCTCGCCGCGCTCGGCTACGAGCCGGAGATCAGCCCGGAGCATCGCGTCGATCGGGCACCCGCGGGCCGGCGGCGCCTCTACGTGCAGATCGGCGTCGCGGGGTTCGCGCTCGGCAACATCATGCTGTTCAGCATCCCGCGATACCTGAGCGGCGCGCCCCTCGAGCACGGCTTTCAGCCGCTCTTCCACCTCGTCACCATCGCGCTCTCCATTCCGGTCCTGCTCGTCAGCGCTGCCGACTACTTCCGCGTGGCCTGGCTGGCCGTGCGGCATCGGACGATGGCGCTGGAGGTGCCGGTGGCGCTGGGCCTGGCGGTCCTGTTCCTGCGCAGTCTGGCGGATATCGCCAGCGGCCGCGGCGACGGCTTCATGGACTCGTTCGTCGGGCTGGTCTTCTTCCTGCTCCTCGGACGGCTCTTCCAGCAGAAGGTCTTCGACAGCCTGGCGTTCGATCGGACCTTCCGGTCCTTCCTCCCGCTCTCGGTCCGCGTCGAGCGCCCCGGCCACGCGGAGGTTGTCCCTATCGAACAGCTCGAGCCCGGCGATCGGATCAGCCTGCGTCGCGGAGAGATCGTGCCGGCCGATGCCCGCCTGCTGGACGAGAGCGGCCGCGTGGACTACGCCTTTCTCACGGGAGAGCAGGCTCCGGTCGCCACCCGCCGCGGCGATACCGTCCGCGCGGGAGGCCGCGCCGCGACGGCGTTGCGTCTCGCGGTGCTCCGCCCGGTCTCCCATAGCCTCCTCGCGAGCCTCTGGAACAACCCGCTGTTCCACCGTCCCAGGACGCACCGGCTCACGACGCTGGCGTCGAGCTTCGGAGGCTGGTTCACGCTGGCGGCGACCGGTCTGGCGGCGGCGGGCGCGATTGCGTGGTGGCCCGATGCCGCGGCGAGCGCCACGGTCGCCACCGCCGTGCTCATTGTCGCCTGCCCTTGCGCGCTGACACTGTCGGCGCCGGTGACGCTGGGGACGGCCATGGGCCTGCTGGGGCGCCGGGGTATTTTCCTGCGCCAGGCCGCGGTCGTGCTCGACCTGAGTGAGATCGATCTGGTGGTCTTCGACAAGACCGGCACGCTCACCGGCGGCCGCGCGCGCCGGGTGATCGAGGTCGGCGGGCTGACGCGGCAGGCGCGCGGTCTGGCGCTGCGGCTCGCGCGCGAGTCGGCGCATCCCGTCAGCCGCGCCATCGCGGACAGCCCGATGTTCGGCGCGGACGGCGCACCACTGGCGCCCGGCGATGAAGCGTGCGCGGAGGTGGAGGAGATCCCGGGCCGCGGGGTGCGGGGCACGATTGAGGGCACCCGGGTCGCGGTCGGCAGTGCCGCGTTCGTGTCCGACGTCACCGGACGGACCCTGACGGCGGACGGCCGTACGTGGGTCGCGGCGGGGGAGGAGCTGGGCTGGGTGCGGCTGGCAGCGGCGCCGCGTGCGGGGGTCGAGGCCGCAACGGCGACGGTTGCGAAGACATCCGCGATCTGGCTGCTCTCTGGCGATCACGCCGGCGAGCGGACGCTGTGGGACCGGCTCTTCGGATCCGCCATGCGCTTCGACCAGTCGCCAGACGACAAGCTGGCGTTCGTCACCCGCCAGCAGGCCGCCGGACGCCGTGTGCTCATGGTCGGCGATGGGCTCAACGACGCCGGGGCGCTCGCGGCCGCCGACGTCGGCCTGGCCGTCTCGGACGACACGGCCTGCGTCGTCCCCGCCTGCGACGGCCTGATGGCCGGCAGCCGCCTCCAGCACCTTCCCGCGATCCTGCAGTTCGCGCGACGCGCGCGCCTGATCGTGCTGGCCGGCTTCGCCGTCTCGATCGTCTACAACGCCGTCGGCCTGACCTACGCGCTCTCGGGCCACCTCACCCCGCTTGCCTCGGCGGTGCTCATGCCGGTGAGCTCGATCACCATCATCGCCCTCAGCTCGGGGCTCGTGCGCTTTTCGGCGCGCCGGATGCTGCCGGCATGAGCGTGATGGTGCTGCTCCTGCTGGCCGGCGGCGCCGTTGCCACCGGCTTCCTCCTCGCCTTTGTCTGGGCCGTCAGGACCGGACAGTTCGACGACACGTGTACCCCGGCCGTCCGCATCCTGCTGGAAGACACCGGCCGACCACCCCAGGCATCCTCCGCAGAGGGCACTTCGCATGACCACCGCTCACGCTGAACCGGCCCCGGGCGCGCTTTCCGTCCCGGGCCCTGCCGAGACCTTTCACTACGACAATGCGAGCGTGCGGCTCTTCGCCATCGCGACGGCCGCCTGGGGCATCGTGGCGTTCCTCGTCGGGTTGATCGTCGCGTTCAAGCTCGTCTTTCCGGAGCTGCTGCCGAACATCCCGTACCTCTCGTATGGCCGACTGCGGCCGCTGCACACCAACGCCGCGATCTTCGCCTTTGCGGGCAACGCCATCTTCGTCGGCGTCTACTACTCGCTGCAGCGGCTCTGCAAGGCGCGCATGTTCAGCGATCGCCTGAGCGCCATTCACTTCTGGGGCTGGCAGCTCATCATCGTCCTTGCCGCGCTGACCCTGCCGCTGGGGTTCACGACCAGCAAGGAGTACGCGGAACTGGAGTGGCCCATCGACATCCTCGTCACGGGGGTGTGGGTCGTCTTCGGGTGGAACATGATCGGCACGGTCCTGCGCCGCCGCGAGCGGCACATGTACGTGTCGATCTGGTTCTATCTTGCGACATTCGTGACCATCGCCCTGCTGCACGTAGTGAATTCGCTGGAGCTGCCCGTCGGCATGCTCAAGAGCTACTCGATGTACGCCGGCGTGCAGGACGCGCTGGTCCAGTGGTGGTACGCCCACAACGCGGTGGCGTTCTTCCTGACGACGCCGTTTCTGGGAGCGATGTACTACTTCATCCCGAAGGCGGCGAACCGGCCGGTGTTCTCGTACAGGCTCTCCGTCGTGCACTTCTGGTCGCTGATCTTCCTCTACATCTGGGCTGGTCCCCATCATCTGCTCTACACCGCGCTGCCGGACTGGGCGCAGTCACTCGGAACGGTGTTCTCGATCATGCTCATCGCGCCGTCGTGGGGCGGCATGGTGAACGGGCTGCTGACGCTGCGCGGCGCGTGGGACCGCGTGCGGGAAAGCGCGGTCCTGAAGTTCATGGTCGTCGGCGTCACGGCGTACGGCATGGCGACGTTCGAGGGGCCCATGCTGTCTCTCAAGAACGTCAATGCGCTGACGCACTACACGGACTACATCATCGGCCACGTCCATCTGGGCGCACTGGCATGGAACGGCGGCCTCTCGTTCGCGATGCTCTACTACATCATCCCGCGCATCTACGGCACCAGGCTCTATTCCGAGCGGCTGGCCAACGTGCACTTCTGGCTCGCCACGCTGGGCGTTCTGTTCTACGCCATTCCGATGTATGTCGGCGGCATCACGCAGAGCCTGATGTGGCAGGAGTTCACGCCACAGGGCGGTTTGCGCTATCCGAACTTTCTCGAGACGGTCGTACGGCTACGGCCGATGTACGCCCTTCGGGCCGCCGGCGGCAGCCTCTTCATGCTCGGGGCACTGGTGGGCGTCTACAACCTGTATCGGACGGCGCGCAGCGGGGTCTTCATCCCCGGAGAGGAGGCGCACGCACCCGCGCTGGAGCCGCGAAGGCCCGATGGCCGCGAAGGATGGCATCGCGTGCTCGAGTCCCGGCCGGTGCAGTTCTCGGTCTTGACCTTTCTCTCGATTCTGATCGGCGGCGTCGTGGAGTTCGTACCGACGGCCCTGGTGCGGTCCAACGTGCCCACGATTGCGTCCGTTCAGCCGTATACGCCGCTCGAGATCGAAGGCCGCGACCTCTACATCCGCGAAGGCTGCGTGGGATGCCACTCCCAGATGGTGCGACCGCTGCGGGCCGAGACCGCCCGCTACGGGGACTACTCGAAAGCCGGGGAGTTCGTGTACGACCATCCCTTCCTGTGGGGATCCAAGCGCACCGGGCCCGATCTGCACCGGGTCGGCGGCAAGTATCCCGACTCGTGGCACTTCATCCACATGAAGGATCCGACGGCGACGTCGCCGCGGTCGATCATGCCCGGCTACCCCTGGATGTACGACACGGCGCTCGACACGAGCCATGTCGAAGGCAAGATCATCACGCTGCGGCGCCTCGGCGTGCCGTACCCGGCCGGATATGAGCGACAGGCCCTGACCGACCTGCGGGCGCAGGCTGCGACGATCGCCGGCGGCCTCGCGCGCGGCGGACAGGCGGCGAGCGCTGACCGGGAGATCGTCGCGCTCATCGCCTACCTCCAGCGCCTGGGTACGGATCTCACGCGGCCGCCCGCACAGGCGGCGCAGCCCGCCACGGGCCCGTCAGCCACCGGGGGAGGTCAGTAATGCACAAGGAGATTCTTCAGAGCATCGTGGGCGTGCAGGTGTTTCCAGTCATCTCGCTGGTGCTCTTCGTGCTCGTCTTTGCCGTCGTTCTGGTCATGGTGTCGCGCATGAGTCGCGCCGCGGTCGAGCGACTGTCCGGGCTGCCGTTCGACGATGGCGCGGGGTCGCCTGATGACAGGGGGGAGCGATGAGCGTCGAACCGCGTCAGACACCCGGGCGCGACGAGCTGCTCGATCATGAGGCGGACGGCATCCGCGAGTTCGACAACGCGCTGCCCCGGTGGTGGCTGTACGGGTTCTACTTCACGATCGTGTTCTCGGCGGTGTATCTCGTGAACTATCACGTACTTCCGCGGCCGCTCGTGGGGCGCGCCGGCATGGTGGCGGAGTACGACGCGGAGGTCAGGGCCGCGTCGCTGCTGGCGGCGTCTCGTCCGGCCGCGGCCACCGTGGCGCGGGTGGCGCTGACGGACCCGGCCAGCCTCGAGAAGGGGCGCGCGTTGTTCGAGGCGCCCGACAGCGCCTGCTTCTCCTGCCACAGGGCCGACCTCGGCGGGCTCGTCGGGCCCAACCTCACAGACAACCTGTGGCTGCACGGGTGCGGCATCGATGCGGTCGCGACGAACATCGCGGTCGGGTTTCCGCTCAAGGGCATGCTGCCCTACGGCGTGGGGAAGCCGCTGACCGAGGAACAGGTGCTGCAGATCGCCAGCTACGTGCTCTCGAAGCGGGGCTCCAGCCCTCCCAATCCGAAACCAGCCGATCCTGACAGCGACAAGCCGTGTCCCTGATGCCGGACTCCGCCGCCGGACCGGCGTTCGGCGAGGCGCATGAGACGTTTCGGGACGGCCTGACGAGCATCGCCAGGGATGGACGGCGCAAGTGGGTTTACGCCCGCCAGCCATCAGGACGGCTGTACCGCGCGCGAACCGTTCTCAGCGTGTTCCTGCTGGCCTTTCTGGTGCTGGCCCCGTTCATCACGATCGGCGGGCAGCCGCTGATGTTGCTGAACGTGCTCGAGCGGCGGTTCGTGATGCTCGGCGCCGTGTTCCGGCCCCAGGACTTCCACCTTGTCCTGCTGATCGCCCTGACGGCGTTCGTCACGCTGGCGCTGACGACCATGGTGGTGGGGCGCGTGTGGTGCGGGTGGCTGTGCCCGCAGACCATCTTCATGGAGATGGTGTTCCGCAAGATCGAGTACCTCATCGAAGGGTCCGCGGAGGAGCAGGTGCGGCGGGACCGCGGCGCGCTGTCGGGACGGGCGCTGTGGCGCCGGGGTGTGAAGCATGCCGTGTTCGTCGCGCTCTCGTTCTTCCTCGCCAACGTCTTTCTCGCGTGGATCATCGGCGCCCCCGCGCTGCGCGCCATCGTGACCGACTCGCCGGCGAAGCACCTCCAGGGCTTGAGCGCGATTCTGATCTTCAGTGGCGTGTTCTATCTCGTGTTCGCGCGCTTCCGCGAGCAGGCGTGCGTGCTCGCGTGCCCGTACGGCCGCGTGCTGTCGGCGCTCATCGACGAGCGGACGGTGACGGTCACCTACGACACGGTGCGAGGGGAGCCGCGTCGGCGCTTGTCGCAAGGCGCGGCACGCGAGGGGGCGGGCGACTGCATCGACTGCCATCGGTGCGTGACCGTCTGTCCGACCGGCATCAACATCCGCCACGGCATCCAGCTCGAATGCGTGAGCTGCACGGCGTGCATCGATGCCTGCCACGACGTGATGGTGCGCGTCGGCCGGCCGCCGGGGCTCATCCGTCATACGTCGGCCGTGGCGGTGCGCGAGGGCCGGCAGGCCTGGCTGACGCCGCGCATCGTGGCGCTGGCAGTCGTCTGGCTGGCCCTGCTGGCGACGAGCACCACGCTACTCGCCACGCGCCCTGTCCTGGACGTGCTCGTGCTGCGCCAGCCGGGGACGCTGTACGCCCGGGTCGCCGGAGGCGACGTGGCGAACTTCTACGCCGTGCAGGCGTTCAATCGGACCGGTCGCCCGCGCGCGTTCACCCTGGAGGTGCTCGAGCCGCGCGGGGTCACTCTCACGGCGCTGGGAGAATCCGGGACGGTGCCGCCGTACGAACTGCTCGAGACCCGCATCATGCTGCGGGCCGCACCGGCGGTACTCGCAGGGCCGAGCACCGGACTTCGGATCGCCGTGCGGTCGGACGACCGCCTGGTGGCCGTGATCGAGACGGCGTTCCTCGGCCCGGAAAGGCTTCCCGCCAGATGACCCGCTCCTTTCACTGGGGCACCGCCCTTGCGCTCGCCTATGGCAGTTTCGTGGCCGTGACGATTGCGTTCGTCGTGTTTGCCCTTGGCAGACCGGTATCGCTCGTCAGGCCGGACTACTACGCGGCATCGCTGCAACAGGATCAACGCGCAGAGGCGATCGCAAACGCCAGCGCGCTCGGGTCGGCCGTCTCCCTCACGAACCCGACCGGCCGTCGGCTGAGGCTGGCGCTGCCGCGGGAACACGCCGTCGGCGCGTCCGGCACCATCACGCTCTACCGCGCGTCGGACCCGGCCGCGGACCGCATCGTCGATCTCGCGGTTGATGCCGCGGGGCGCCAGGACATCTCACTGGACGGAATGGCAGCGGGGCAGTGGGTCGCGCAGGCCCGCTGGCGGGCAGGCGGACGTGAGTTCTACCTGGAAACGCCTGTGGTCGCCAGATGATGACGCTGCTCGCGGGCGCGCTGCTCGGGCTCGCGGGCAGCGCTCATTGCGCCGCCATGTGCGGGCCGCTCGCGCTTGGCGTGGCCGCGCGCCTCCCGGGCGGCGGAGGGCGCGTGCCGGCACTCGTCACCTATCACGCCGGGCGGTTGCTCGTGTACGTGCTGCTGGCGATTCCGGCGGGCCTGGTCGGGCAGGCGCTGTCGGCCGCCGGGCTTGGCCGGGGGATCGCCATCGCGTCAGGCGTACTGCTGCTGGCCCTGGCGTGGGGGGCGCGGACGCCGACGGGCGTCCGACGCGCCGGACGCCGCTGGTCGGGTGCACTCGCCCGGGGCAGCCTGACGGCGGCACGCCTGAGCGGGACGCACCCCGTCGCTGCGCGCCTGATGGCTGGCGCCGTCAACGGCCTGCTGCCGTGTGGCCTGGTCTATCCGGCCGCGATGGCGGGCGCCGCGCTCGGGTCTCTGCCGGCCGCGATGCTATTCATGGCCGGGTTCGGACTGGGCACCCTGCCCTCACTCCTCACGATCGCCTGGGTGGCGGCGAACGTACCGGCCCGCGCAAAGGCGCGGCTCCGACGTCTGGCGCCGGCCGCGCTCGCCCTCACCGGTCTGCTGCTCATTGTCCGGGGGCTCGTTCCCACCGCCCACATCCATCCAGGCAGCCCGTCCCCGCCCGCCATTGTCGTCCACACGCACTGAGCCATACGGGACCCGATGGGTCGTGCTATCGTGCGCCTGCCGTCCGACGCTGTCCGACCGCTGCCTTGAACTGAGGAGCCTGCTGATGAATCCCCGCGCTGTCTGTCTGCTGCTGTTCGCCCTGTTCGCCCCGCTCGCCGCGTCCCCACTCCACGCGCAGGACGGCAGCATCACGTACCCCGCAAAGCCCGGGACAGGGCAGGGGCGCCACATCGTCCTGCTCGCCGGCGACGAGGAGTACCGGAGCGAGGAAGGGCTGCCGATGCTGGCAAAGATCCTCAGCCAGCGGCACGGCTTCAAGTGCACGGTCCTGTTCTCCGTCGATCCCGACGGCACCATCAACCCGAAGAATGGCAAGTCGCTTTCGAACGGCGCAGCCCTCGACACCGCCGATCTCGTCGTGATGCTGCTGCGCTTTCGCGCGTGGCCCGACGAGGACATGGCGCGCTTCGATCGCTATCTCAAATCCGGCAAGCCGATCATCGCGCTGCGGACGAGCACGCACGCCTTCAACGGGCTCGCCGCGGGTGGCCCGTGGGCGTCGTGGAACTACAACAACGCGGGAGGCTTCGGGAAGCGTGTGCTGGGGGAGACGTGGCTGACGCACTGGGGGAAGCACAAGGTGGAGGCCACGCGCGGAGCGATCGAGCCCTCCCAGCGCAGCCACCCGCTCGTCAGAGGGGTTGAAAACATCTTCGGCGACACCGACGTGTACGAGGCCTATCCCCCGGCAGACGCCACGATCCTCGTTCGCGGAGTCGTGTTGAGCGGCATGACGCCTGACACGCCGCCCGCCGCCTATCGGAAAGCACGGGCGACCGACAAGCAGGAGCAGGGGATCAACGACCCGGCAATGCCGGTCATCTGGACGCGTCTCTTCACGAACGACGCCGGCACGACCAATCGCATTCTGACGACGACGCTGGGGTCGGCGACCGACCTGGAGAATGAAGGCTTTCGCAGGCTCGTGGTGAACGGCGTGTTCTGGGGGCTGGGGCTCGACGTGCCCGCCCGGGCAGACGTGACCTACGTGGACGAGTATCAGCCGTCGTTCTACGGCTTCGATGGCTTTCGCAAGGGGCTCAAGCCGTCCGACTTCGGGCTCGGTCGGAAAGTCCCCGGCGTGCCGCTCGCTCGCCCCGTCAGCCGATAACGACGACCTTCACGCGTGCGCCGGGCTGCGGCGGGTCGCCGGGGTCGTGGTTGTTCATGATCGCGAGCGTCGCGGCGGACACCGTGTCGCGCCCCGTGCGCTGGGCGATGGAGGCCCACGTATCACCGTTGCGCACGGTGTAGAGCTCCACCCGGTTCGGTTTGATGTCGGCCGCTTCCGCACGCGTCAGGCTGCGGAACGAGCCGATGCTCGATTCGAAGGCCGGGCGCGCATTTGCCGCACCGTTGGCCGGCGCAAGCCCCGCGAGCAGGTAGACATTGCGCTCGTGCGACACATGCGCCGCCGTCACCACCACGTTTCCGAGATCCTGCAGGTTCCCCTGGTAGGTCCCGACGTAGGCCTCGGCGCCGTTGATCTGTACCGGCCGTCCGTTGAGCTGTCGGAACCCGGCGTTCGCCATGCCGGACTGCGCGATCTGCTCGACCGAGCCGCGCGCATCGGGCACGAGCTGCAGGATCAGGTACTGCTCCTGTTCGGGCGCTTTGGCCATGACCTGGCTCTGGCTGTTCTGGATGTCCCAGCCGCGCGGAAACGTCACCGCCAGCCGCAGATCCGGGTGGATGAATTCGTTGCCCCTCACGATCCCTTCGCTCGGGCTGTCGCCGTAGATGATGCCGTCGAGCCGCTGGAGAAATGCGCCGCGGTCGGTCTCGGTCGGGCCGCCGGCCATCGACGCGCGCGCCTGCCGGATGACCGGCTCGATCTTCTGCACGCGGTCGGCCGGCGCCGGATGCGTTGAGAGCCAGTTCGGCACGCCCTTCCGGCTCCCGCTGGCCTGATCGAGTCGCTGTAGCGCGAGCAGCATGCCCGCGACACCCGCAGGGTTCCAGTCGGCGGCTGCCGTATAGCGCACGCCAAGCTGATCGGCCTGCAGCTCATCGTCTCGGCCGTGCTTCAGGAACAGCACCCCGAGGGCCTGCTCGGTGATCCCCTGGACGGCACGCGCCTGCGGCACGAAGATGCTGAGCAAGGTGAGACCGATGCCCGCTCCGGTCGCCTTGGTATACTGCTGCGCTGAATGGCGGGCCGTCACGTGCCCGATCTCGTGCCCGAGCACACCCGCCAGCTGCGCCTCGTCGTTGAGGAAAGGCAGGATGCCGCGGGTTAAATAGATGTAGCCGCCCGGCAGGGCAAACGCATTGACGGCCGGGGCATCGAGCACGGTGAAGTGCCACGGCAGTTCCGGACGCTCGGACTGACGGGCGAGACGCTTGCCGACGGACTCGACGTACCGCTGGAGCTCGGGATCGTTGTAGACCCCCATCTCGCGGCGGATCTCAGGATCCATCTGTTGCCCGAGCGCGACTTCCTGGGCCTCGCTCATCAGCGACACTTCTTTTTTACCGGTCGCGGGGTTCATCGCGCAGGCGGTGATGGCCGCGGCAAGCATCGGCGTCAGCAGCAGTCGCAGTCTGTAAGCGTGCATGATCAGTCCCTCATGACCGTGGCCTTGCGCCGGTCGGCCTCCGGGCCTTCGACTGCAACTCCGGTACCGGCGGGACTGGACACTGCGCTGCGAGAATGACGCGCGATTGCGATGGCCCGCACCCGAGGAGAATGAAAATGATGAGATCCCTGCCCACGATCGCCCGCCTGGCCGCCACCATCGCGGCTCTGGTGTTCACCGCCGGCTCGTCAGCGGCACAGCCACCTGCACCCTCCGCCGGCGGCTACACGCCGAAGCAGAGCGACCGCCCGGAGGTGCTCGCATCGGACGAGCCGGGCTTCCGGGCGATCTTCGACGGCCGCTCGCTGGACGGATGGGAAGGGAACCCGGCCTACTGGCGGGTGGAGAACGGCGCGCTCGTCGGAGAAATCACGCCCGCAACGGTCATCAAGAGCAACACGTTCGTGGTCTGGCGCGGCGGGACCCCGAAAGACTTCGAGCTGAGGCTGGACTACCGCATCACGCCGGAGGGCAACAGCGGCATCAACTACCGCAGCGCGATCGTGCCCGACCCGGTCACGCCCGCCAACCGGTTCGCGATGCGCGGCTACCAGTGCGACCTCGACGGCAAGAAGATGTACCCGGGGAACAACTACGAAGAGAAGGGCCGGCTCTTTCTCGCGGTCCGCGGCCAGATGACGCACGTCGTCGGTGGCCGCACGCCGATCGTCCTGGCCACCCTCGGGGAGGCCGCGGCGCTGGCGGGGGCCGTCACCGACGACTGGAACACCGTGCACCTGATCGCGCGTGGCCACACGCTCACGCACGTGATCAACGGGCGCGTCATGTCGGTGGTGATCGACGACGATGCGGCGAACCGGCCGGTGGAGGGGCTCATCGGCATGCAGGTGCATGTGGGCCCGCCGATGAAGGTCGAATACCGCAACATCCGGCTGAAGACGTGGTGATGGAGGGCTAGGCCTCCCAGCGCAGGGCGATCGAGGGGTCGACGCGCGCCGCCCGCGCGGCGGGAATGTAGCTCGCGAGGAGAGCCGTCCCGGCGAGGCCGACGGACACCGCCGCGTACGTGACCGGATCGATCGCGTTGACGCCGAAGAGCAGCGACGACATCACGCGCGTCAGGGCCGCAGAGGCCAGCAGCCCCACGGTGATGCCCGCCGCGGCCAGCACGAGCCCCTGCCGCAGGAACAGCCGCGACACGCTGCGGCCGTCCGCCCCGAGCGCCAGCCGGATGCCGATCTCGCGCGTCCGCTGCGTCGCCACGTACGAGATCACGCCGTAGATTCCGACCACGCCGAGCAGGAGCGCGACGGCCGCCGCGATGGCCAGCATGACGAGCATGAACGACGTCTGCGCCATCGATGCCGCGCGGACCTCGTCCAGCGTCCGCACTCGCGCGACAGGGAGGTTGGCATTGACGCCCCACACGGCCTGCTGAATCTCCTTCAGCAGAGTCGGGGATCCGGCCCTGGCCGTACGCACGATGTACCCCATGCTGCGCTGCACCATGATCGGCGAGTCCCAGAAATCCGCCATCATCATCGGCCAGTAGATGATCGCCGGCGCGGGCTGCGCCACGCCGTCGTCTCTCGCGTCGGCGACGACGCCGACAATCGTGCGCCAGGGGTTCTTCGGGTTCTGACGGATGCGCCGGCCGAGCGCGTCGGCGGGCTGCTTCCAGTGCTCGCGCGCGAAATTCTCGGTGACGACCGCCACGGGCGCCAGCGTGTAGACGTCGTTCCAGACGATGGGCCGGCCGGCAATCATGCGGTTGCCGATCGCGGAGAAGTAGTTCTCGCCGACCCATTTGAAGCGGCGCAGGGGGGGCAGCCGGCCGCCGGGACCGGGCGCGTCTTCCACGAAGATCGGATCGTTACTGTTATTGCCGTCCATGGTGATGGAGGAGGCGAGACCGACGGCCGTCACGCCGGCAATCTGCTCGATCCGGCGCGCGATCTGCTCGTGAGCCCGCGCCGTCTGCTCCTTACCGGCGATCAGCGACTCAGGGATCGACACGCGGAGGGTCAGCACCTGCTCCGGCGACGTGAAGCCCGGGTCCACGCGCCGCATCGCCTGGAACGTCCGCATCATCAGCCCCGAGCCGACGAGGAGCACGACCGCCAGCGCGATCTCTGCTACGACCAGCGTGTTGCGGGCGCGATGGCGCGTGCGCCCGTCGCTGGACCCGCGGCCGCCGTCCTTCAGCGTGGACGCCAGCTCCGGGCGTGCGAACTTGAGCACGGGCAGCAGGCCGAAGAGAAGGCCGGCGAGTAGCGAGATCGCCACCGTGAAGGTCAGCACGGTCGCGTCGATGCGAATTTCCTCGAGACGGGGGAGCCCCTCCGGCGCCGCGGCGATCAGCAGCCGGACCCCGGCGTCGGCCAGCAGCAGCCCCGCCACGCCGCCGGCCGCGGCGAGCGTGAGGCTTTCCGAGAGCAGCTCCCAGCCGATCCGGCGGCGGCTCGCGCCGAGCGCGGCGTGAATCGCGAGCTCGTGCTGCCGCCCCTCGGCGCGCACGAGGAACAGGTTGGCGACATTCGCGCAGGCGATGAGCAGCACGAGGCCGACCGTACCGAGCAGCACCCAGAGCGTGCGTCCGATGTCGCCGATGACCTCAATCGACAGCGGACGGACGTTCGGGGCCATGCGGGTCTCCTCGAGCATCTGCCGCGTGAGTCCGTTCGGCAGCGGGAACCGGTCGATCACGAGCGGCAGCATGCGTGCGACATCGTCGTTGGCCTGCGCGAGTGTGACGCCCGGCTTGAGGCGCGCGATCCCCTGATAGCTGAAGTTGCCGATGAACACCTTGGCGCGATCGAACTGGAACGGCAGGACCACCTGCGGCGTGGCGTTGAGGAACCTGAAGCTGGCCGGCAGGACGCCAATCACCTCGTGCGGCGTGCCGTCGATCGTCAGCGGACGCCCGAGGACCCCCGGGTTACCCGCGAGCGTCCTCTGCCAGTAGCCGTGGGTGAGGATCACGCGTTCTGGCCGGCCAGGCAGGTCGTCATCTGCCGTAAAGATGCGGCCGAGCACCGCCTGCACACCGAGCACGCCGAGCGTGCCGTCCGTGACCCGCAGGGCCTCGACGCGTTCCGGTTCGCCGGTGCCCGTGACGGAAACCGCCGTGTCGCTCCAGAGCCCGATATCTTCGAAGACCCGTCCCTCGTCGCGGTAGGTGAAGTACGTGGCCG
>JANPJN010000406.1:0-2686 GCA_031425515.1 Acidobacteriota bacterium
CCCAGAGTACCTACTACGAGGCCGGCACGATTTTCACCTACGAGTTCACGCCCGATCGGGGCGACGCGTTCGAGATGGTCCTGCGCATCTACAACGGATTCGGCCAGGGGCAACGATCGTGGCACAACCACATGAAGCCAAATGCCAGGTACAAGCTCTTTCGTTTCGCGCTGGATCTCGACGCGTACCGGCGCGCCGGCTACACCATGACGCAGCAGCCCGAGCTGTACTTCCATGACGAGGACATCATGGACCACAACCTGTGCCAGCATCGCGTCAGGAAAAAGCCCCTGCCACGTTTACCGATTTCGACTCCCTGGTCCTCCACCTGGGAGATCGCCGACCTGCGACGCGGCGTCGTCGATGTCGTGTGGGACGTCGCCCTGTGACACGGCAATCGCGGTCCTGATCCGTTCGATCGCGTAGCGGTTCAGCGCCTCACCCTGCTCGTCCACGCATCCGAGCTGTCCATCGATCGCGAGCATGGCGATGCCGTGCACGATCGACCAGATGAACCGCGCCAGCAACTGGGGGTCGTCCAGCCGCACGAATCCGGCCCGCTGTTGCTCGACCACCGAGCCGACGAGCACCTCGAAGGCGGCCGTCGCTTCCGCCACGAAGCCCGCATCCCTTGCGGAGGACTCCACGAAGCGGCCGAACATGACCCGATAGTGTGAGGAATGAGTGACGGCGAACCGCACATAGGCGGCCCCCATCGCGTCGAAGCCGGCGCGGCTGTCTTCCGTCCGGTCCCGCGCGGCGCTCAGCGCGAGGCGGAGCGTTCGGAACCCTTCGAGCCCCACCGCCGCGAGCAGCGCCTGTTTGTCGGAAAAGTGCCGGTACAGGGCGGTGCGAGAGACGCCGAGCCGGCTGCCGACCGTGCGCAGCGTGAGGTGCTCGACCCCGCGTGTCTGGATGGTCCGAAGGGCCTCCTCGAGGAGAGCCCGACGGAGGTCCCCATGATGGTACCGGTCGGCAGGTTTGCGCTTCGTTCGTCGGGATGCGACAGGGCACATACGGTCAGTGTAGCGCCGGTATGTTGACACAGTCAACATGATGGTCTATTGTCTGGGTCACGAATGTTGACGCTGTTGACATCAAGACAAAGGGAGCCTCGCATGCTGCAACGACTCTGGCGGACCGACCGACCGCTGACGGCCACAGGATGGTTGTCGCTGGCCGCTCTCGCGGCGGCCCTGATCGGACTGGCGGTCGATCTCCGGATCATCACCGGAGCGCCCGCCTGGCTGAAGCCGGCCAAGTTCGCCGCGTCAATCGCGCTCTACGTTTTCACCCTGGCCTGGATCTTCACCTTCATTCCGGCATGGGCGAGAACGCGCCGCATCGTGGGCTGGACAACCTCGCTCGCCCTGCTGCTGGAACTGGTGATCATCAACCTGCAAGCCTGGCGCGGAACCACGAGCCACTTCAACGTGGGCACGGTCTTCGACGGTGTGCTCTGGAGCGCGATGGGAGTGGCTATCGTTGCGCAGACGCTGACGAGCGTGGCTGTGGCGGTCGCGCTGTGGCGCCAGCCGTTCGCGGACCGCGCGCTTGGATGGGCACTCCGTCTGGGCGTCGCCATCACCATCGTCGGCGCGTTCAGCGGGGGGGATGATGGCCCAACCGACGCGCCCCCAACTCGCCGCCGCCCGCGCCGGACAGCCGATGCCGGTCGCGGGGGCCCATACCGTCGGAGCGCCGGATGGCGGCCGCGGGCTTCCGGGAACAGGCTGGAGCACCGGGCACGGCGACCTGCGCGTGCCGCACTTCGTCGGCCTCCACGCGCTGCAGGCCGTGCCACTCGTGGCGCTGGTCCTGGTGCCGAGGCGCTACTCCGACGTGATTCGCGTCCGCCTCGTGGTGTCGGCGGCCGGGAGCTATTTCGCCCTGTTCACCGTCCTGTTGTGGCACGCACTGCGCGGGCAATCGGTTCTCGCACCGGATGCGCTCACCATCGCCACGCTCGCCGCCTGGGTGGCGCTGACAGCCCTCGCCGTCCGGGTGTCGCTGGTCAAACGGGCAGCAGGGCACCCGCCGGTCGCGGCTGGCATCCGCGTCGTTTCGACCACTGAGGTCGCCAGCCCCCCGACCTCGACCTGGCCGGTCACGCCGCGGCCAGGACTCCGTCGATCTGGGCCATCGCCGACTTCATGCCCTCTTCCATGCCCATGTCGAGGAGCTGCTGCAGTGCCTCGACCGACGGGAACGTCGTCTCCGTCACCATGCGCGTGCCGCCGTCGTGCGGCTGGAAGGTGAACCGCATCCGCATCGTCGGCATGCCCTCCGCGGGCGTGCCGTCCGCGCCAAGAAACCCGTCCAGCACCTCGAACGCGTGGGGCTCGTCGATCGACAGGAACTCGAAAAAACCCCGTGACTGGTCGCCGGTCGAGCCGGTCATGTGGTACTCCGAGCGGCCCCCGACGACGAAGTCGTGGCGCACGAACGTGGCGGGCCATTCCGGAGGGCCCCAGAAGCGCTCGAGCTGACGCGGATCAGCGTACGCGGCCCACACGCGGGCGACGGGCGAGGCGAACTGCGCGACGACCGTCATCGTCAGCGCTTCGGGGTCCTTGCGAATTTCGACTACCGGCATTCTTTTCAGTTCCCTGGCCTGAAGTGGCCAACAACTCGTCGAGGCGACCGATGCGTGCCTGCCAGCGCTGCTCGAACTGCGCCAGCAGTC
>JANPJN010000407.1:0-13558 GCA_031425515.1 Acidobacteriota bacterium
GAAGGCGTCCAGATCGGCCAGGTCGCGCCGGCGGATCACGTCCCAGATGCGCTCGAGCGCCCCGATCTTGAGCCGGTACACCTCGTCGCGATCGATGCGGCGGTCGGCGTTCATCGCGCGAGCACGCTCCGCGATGGCGGAGAGGTCCTTCAGGGTGTCGGCGCCGTCCACTTCCTCGATCCGCAGGTAGAGCGGGCTGCGAAACCGCCGGCTCGAAGGAAAGTACGGGCTCGGCTGCTGCGGCACGAGCGGGATCGCAGCCGCCAGCGGATTGATGAGCGCAATCCCGGCCCCCGTCTTCGCGGCCCATTTCCCCAGCCGGCGCAGATCGGCGAGGTCGCCGATACCCCAGCTCCTGCGCGACCGCGTCGCATAGAGCTGGATCGCCCAGCCCCAGATCCGCAGCGACTCTGGAAAATAGCAGGTGTCCGGTGCGACGATCACGCGCGCCCTGGTCCCGGTCCTGTACCTGATGGTGTGATACCCGGACGGCAGATCCGCCGGAAGCCGATCGTAAACCTCGATGGCGCTGCCGTCCTCCAGTCGCAGGCTCCCGGGGGCTGACGCGAGCGCCGCCCCTGCCGTGACCACGACGACGGCGTCGAAGCGCTCGGCGCCTCGTGCGCTCTCTCCCGAGGGTGAGGGGCGCATCGCGCGCCGGATGGCGCGCAGCGCCGCCGGGCTGGCGTCGTGGCGGCGGCCCAGCGCGTCGATGTAGTGCGTCTGGATCGTCGGCGCGGCCCGCGTCATTTCGGATCGACTCTCTTCAGCATCACGAGCGACCACGGCTCGACCTGCAGCTCACCCTCTGCCTGCAGCTCGGGTCCGGGCGTCTCCTCGGACATGTTATCGCCGGCCTCGGCGGTGTTGAGCAGCGTCACCCACGTGCGGCCCCACTTCGCCTCCGGCAGGTGGAACGTCAGCGCTTCGTGATGCGCGTTGAACATCACGTAGAAGCTGTCGTCGCGCACCGGCTCCCCGCGCTCGTTGGTCGTCGCAATGCCGTGGCCGTTCAGGAACACGCCGAGCGATTTCGCGAAGCTGGCGCGCCAGTCGTCGTCCGACATCTCCTGGCCGGCCGGCGTGAACCATCCGATGTCGCTGACCTGGCTGCCGTGGATCGGCCGCCCCTGGAACCACCGGCGCCGGCAGAAGACCGCATGGCGATGGCGGAGCCTGATCAGCCGCCGGGTGAACGCGATCAGATCCGCATCCGCCGCGGCCCAGTCGTACCAGGAGATCTGGTTGTCCTGGCAATACGCGTTGTTGTTGCCCTGCTGCGTCCGGCCGATCTCGTCCCCCCCGACGAGCATCGGCACGCCCTGCGACAGGAACAGCGTGGTCAGGAAGTTGCGCGTCTGGCGGGCCCGGAGCGCCAGAATCTGCCCATCGTCTGTCGGCCCTTCCGCCCCGAGATTCCACGATCGATTATGGCTCTCGCCGTCGCGGTTGTCTTCGCCGTTCGCGTCGTTGTGCTTGTCGTTGTAGGAGACGAGGTCGCGCAGCGAGAAGCCGTCGTGGGCGGTGATGAAGTTCACGCTCGCGTGTGGGCGACGGGCGGTGCCCTGATAGAGATCCGAACTGCCGGTGAAGCGGTAGGCGAACTCCGCCAGCGTCTGGTCGGTCCCGCGCCAGAAGTCGCGGACGGTATCGCGATACTTGCCGTTCCACTCCGACCACAGCGGCGGAAAATTGCCGACCTGGTAGCCACCCTCGCCGATGTCCCAGGGCTCGGCAATGAGCTTGACCTGGCTGACGACCGGATCCTGCTGGATCAGATCGAAGAAGGACGACAGGCGGTTCACGTCGTGCAGCTCGCGCGCGAGCGTGGCGGCAAGGTCGAAGCGGAAGCCGTCCACGTGCATCTCGTTGACCCAGTAGCGCAGGCTGTCCATCATGAGCTGCAGCACATGCGGGTGCTGCATGTTGAGCGTGTTGCCCGTGCCGGTGTAGTCCATGTAGTAGCGGCGATTGTCGGCCACGAGCCGGTAGTAGGCGGCATTGTCGATGCCTTTGAACGACAGCATCGGCCCAAGATGATTCCCCTCGGCGGTGTGGTTGTAGACCACGTCGAGAATGACCTCGATCCCCGCCTCGTGCAGCGTCTTCACGAGGTGCTTGAACTCCTGCACCTGCTCCCCGCGCTGCCCCGCGGAGGCATACTCGTTGTGCGGCGCAAGGTAGCCGATGGAGTTGTAGCCCCAGTAGTTGCGCAGCCCCTTCTCCGCGAGCGTCGAGTCCTGCACGAACTGATGGACCGGCAGCAGCTCCACGGCCGTGATTCCCAGCTTCTTCAGGTAGTCGATCGACACCGGGTGCGCCATGCCGGCGTACGTGCCGCGCAGCTCCTCGGGCACATCCGGATGACGCTGGCTGAAGCCCTTGACGTGCGCCTCGTAGACCACGGTGCGGTGCCACGGCGTGTTCGGAGGACGATCGTTGCCCCAGTCGAAGAACGGGTTGATGACGACGCTCTTGGCCACCAGCGGCGCGCTGTCGAGCTCGTTCATCGTATTTTCGGGATCGTCGAAGTGGTACGGAAAGATCGCTTCGTTCCAGTCCCACAATCCGTCAATCGCCTTCGCGTACGGATCGAGCAGCAGCTTCGACGGGTTGAACCAGTGCCCGTTCTCCGGCGCCCACGGGCCGTGCACCCTGTAGCCGTACCGCTGCCCCGGGCGCACGCTCGGCAGGTAGCCATGCCAGCAGAGCGCCGTGACCTCAGGGAGATCCACACGCGTCTCGACCCCTTGCTCGTCGAACAGACAGAGCTCCACGCGCTCGGCGACTTCGGAGAACAGCGAAAAGTTGGTGCCGGTACCATCGAACGTGGCACCGAGCGGATAGGACTTGCCTGGCCAGATCTGCATTCACGCTCCGACTTGATAGCCTACACGCGAGAGACGCATGCGCACCGGCTTCCCGGTTCCGCGCGCGTCTCGTCGGGGCCCTGCCCGGCGCTTCAATTCCCGTGCCGCGGCGCAGCCGACTTCGGGTTGACACCGCAGCCGCGCGGGCGCTACGCTACCCGAAGTGTCTCGCCCCCAGGAGCTCCATCGTCGCCATCACCATCCCTGCTCCAGCGGGCCAATCGGGCTGCACGCGTACTGACGATATCTCGAACAACGCGCAGCTCAGACAGCCCCGCTGGACCCGTTCAGCGGGGTTTTTTGCGTTCAACCGCCCGCAGACAGCATTTATGGATTTCACCAAACTCGACGGACTCATCCCGGCAGTCATACAGGACGCCGCGACCTCCGAGGTCCTCATGGTCGGCTTCATGAACCAGGAGGCGCTCGACCGGACGCGCGCCACTGGCTTCGCGACGTTCTTCAGCCGGTCCCGCAATACGCTCTGGACCAAGGGCGAGACCTCGGGCAATCGTCTCAAGGTCGATCGGATCCTCGTCGATTGCGACGACGACACGGTGCTGCTGAAGGTGACGCGGCTCGGCGAGGGGAACGTGTGCCACACCGGTGAGCGGTCCTGTTTCTACAGGGACATCGAGGAACTGCGATGAACACGCTGAAACTTGGCATCCCGAAAGGCTCGCTCCAGGAGGCGACGATCCACCTGTTCGCGCGCGCCGGCTTCAACATCTATGCGAGCAGCCGGTCGTACTTTCCCGCCATCGACGATCCCGAGATCGACTGCATGCTCATTCGCGCGCAGGAGATGGCGCGCTACGTGGCCGACGGCGTGCTCGATGCCGGGCTCACCGGTCAGGACTGGATCGCCGAACACGCGGCGGCCAACGGCGGCTCCGCGGGAGTCACGCCGCTTGCGGACCTGATCTACGCGAAGCAGAGTTTCGGCAAGGTCCGCTGGGTGCTGGCAGTCCCCGAGGAGTCCGCCTACCAGTCGCCGCGCGACCTCGAGGGGGCCACCGTCGCGACGGAACTGGTCCGGGCGACGCAGGCGTACTTCAAGGGGCACGGCGTCAACGTGAACGTCGAGTTCTCGTGGGGCGCGACCGAGGTCAAGGCGCCGCGCCTCGCCGACGCGATCGTCGAAGTGACCGAGACCGGCTCGTCGCTGCGGGCAAATCGCCTGCGCATCATCGACACCGTGCTCGAGTCGAACACGCAGCTCATCGCCAACCCGGCGTCGCTCGAGACCATGTGGAAGCGCACGAAGCTCGAGAACATCGCCCTCCTGCTCCGGGCCGCTATCGAGGCGCAGGGGCGCGTCGGGATGATGCTGAACATCCGGCGGACGGACCTCGACGCCATTCTCGCCCTGCTCCCGGCGCTCCAGCGTCCGACGATCTCCCCGTTGAGCGACACCGACTGGGTGGCGCTCAACACGATCATCGAGGAACGTACGGTCAGAGACCTCATTCCGAAGCTCAAGGCCGCCCGCGCCCAGGGCATCGTCGAATACCCGCTGAACAAGATCGTGATGTAGCCGTGCCGACGATCCCCTCTGACGCGAGCATCCGGGTCCTCACGTCCGCCGACACCACGGCGGTCGCGGCCCTGCTCGACCGCACCGCCCGCCGCAATGCCCCCCTGGAACGCCGCGTCGCACGCATCGTGGACGATGTCCGGCGCGACGGGGACCAGGCGCTGATCCGGTATGCACGGCAGTTCGACGGACTCACCGGATCGATGGAGGTGACGCGCGAGGAGATCCGGCGCGGCGCGCGGAACGTGTCGCGCGAGGTCCGGGAAGCCATGGCGACGGCTGCGGCCCACATCCGGACCGTGGCGGCGCGGCAGATCCCGGCGCGCTGGACGGCCCGGCCGGTCAGCGGCGTGCGCATCGAGCAGCGCGTGCTGCCGCTCGATCGGGTGGGGTGCTACGTGCCCGGCGGACGCTACCCCCTGCCGTCGTCGCTCCTCATGACGGCGATTCCCGCGCGCGTGGCCGGGGTGCGCGAGGTGATTGCCGTGTGCCCCAGAGTGGACGCGACGATCCTGTGCGCCGCGCACGAGGCCGGCGTCTCACGGCTTTTCCGCATTGGCGGCGCGCACGCCGTGGCCGCGCTCGCGTTCGGGACCGCGAGCGTGCCGAGGGTGGACAAGATCGTCGGGCCTGGCAGCGCCTACGTGGCGGCGGCGAAGGCGCTCGTGGCGCGGGAGTGCGCGATCGACTTCTACGCGGGGCCGAGCGAAATCGCGGTCGTGTCCACGACCGGGCGGCCGGCATGGATTGCCGCCGACCTGATCGCCCAGGCCGAGCACGACCCAGACGCCCGGGCGGTTCTCTTCACCCCATCGGCCCGGCTGGCCGCGGCGGTCGCAGAGGAGATCGGCCGTCAGATGCCGGCAGACGGACCCGCGCGACGGTCGCTCGCCGCCAACGGGGGGATCATCCGCACGCGCACGATCGGAGAGGCGGTCATGCTCTGCCAGCGCATGGCGCCTGAGCACGTCGTGTGCGACTCGGATGCCGTCGCGGCGCGCCTCACACGGGCCGGCACGATCTTCGTGGGCGACTACAGCGTGCAGGCGTCGGGAGACTACGCGACCGGGTCCAACCACGTGCTGCCGACCAGCGGCGCGGCACGCGCGCGCGGCGGACTGAGCGCGGCGGATTTCGTCCGCGTCAGCACGGTGCAGCGGCTGACGCCCGCCGGACTGCGGCGCATCGCGCCGGCCGCCATCGCCCTGGCGCAGGCCGAAGGGCTGACGGCCCACGCCGCCTCGATTGCCATCCGGGCGCCGCGGGGAGCCCGCACGTGAGCTTCGAGTACGAGCGCGTGCTGACGTCGGGGTCCGGCCTCCGGCTGCACCTGAACGAGAACACCGCCGGCTGCTCTCCGCGAGTCGTGGCGGCACTCGGCAGGCTGACGCCGCACGATCTGGCGACATATCCCGACTACGAGGCGGCCACGCGCGCGTGCGCGGACTTCTTCCATGTCGATACGCACGCCCTCGTGCTCACCAACGGGCTGGACGAAGGCATCCTGGCAATCGCCGTCGCCTGCCTGCGCAACGGACCCGCCGATGCGCTCTTCGAGGCGATCGTCGTCGTCCCCGCGTTCGACATGTATGCCGCATGCTCGGATGCCGCCGGAGGTCGGATCGTCGAAGTGCCGCTCGACTCCGATTTCCTGTTTCCCGCCGACAGGATCCTTGGTGCCCTTACGCCGCGCACACGCATCGTGTGGCTCACGAACCCGAACAACCCGACCGGACAGGTGATTCCGCCCGAGGCCATCGCGCGCATCGCCGCCGCCGCGCCCGGAGCGGTCGTCATGGTGGACGAGGCCTACGCGGACTTCTCCGGCACCACGCTCATCGGCGGCCGTCTGCTCGCGGATCATCCCAACATCGTCGTTGGCCGTACCTTCGCCAAGGCGCACGGGCTTGCCGGGCTGCGCATCGGCGCACTGGTCGGGGCGCCCCAGACGCTGGCTCCCTTCAGGCGCGTCATTCCGCCGTACAGCATCAACGCGTGCGTGGCCGCGGTGCTCCCTGATGCGCTCGAGGACGTCGCCTTCTTCACGTGGTATCTGGATCAGGTGACGCAGTCGAAGGAATTGGTCTACGACGCGCTCGTACGGCGCGGAATCCCGTACTGGATGAGCGCCGGCAATTTCGTGCTGGCGAGATTCGGCGGAGACACCGGTGCGCTCGTGGCCGCCCTGGCGTCCCGCGGCGTGCACGTGCGGGATCGATCCGGCGATGCGGGCTGCGAGGGCTGTCTGCGAATCACCGCAGGCGTGGTCGAACATACGCGCGCGTTCGTTGACGCGCTGGGAGAAGTGCTGTGAGGCGCGCCACGATCAATCGCGTGACGGGTGAGACGTCCATCGCGCTCAAGCTGTGGCTCGATGGCAAGGGCCGGTACGACGTCCGCACCGGCATCCGCTTCCTCGATCACATGCTCGAGCTGTTCGCGCGTCATGGCGCCTTCGACCTGAACGTACGGGCCACCGGAGACCTCGACGTCGATCAGCACCACACCGTCGAAGACCTCGGCATCGCGCTCGGCGAGGCGGTCTCTGCCGCGCTTGGCAACCGGAAGGGGATCAATCGCGCCGGCTACTTCCTGATGCCCATGGACGAAACGCTGGCGGTCGCGGCCATCGATTTGAGCGGGCGCATTCACTCCGTCGTCGATTTGCGCGTCAAGGTCCGGATGGTCGGTGATCTGCAGACCGAGCTCGTCCAGGACTTCTTCGAGGGTTTCGCGCAGGGCGCTCGCGCCAACGTCCATCTCAAGGTCCTCTACGGGCGCTCGAGCCATCACCACATCGAAGCGGTCTTCAAGGCCTTCGCCAGAGCGCTCCGGGTCGCCTGCGGGCGCGACCGGCAGATGGCGCGGATGTTACCGAGCACGAAGGGCCTGCTGTGATCGCGCTCATCGACTACGGCGCGGGTAACCCGACGTCCGTCCGCAAGGGCTTCGCCGCCGTGGACGCGGATCTCTTCTCGCCGGCCGATCCCGGCGAGCTCGCCCGCGCCACCGGCATCGTCGTGCCGGGTGTCGGACATTTCAGCGCCACGACCGCGCTCGACGGCGCCTGGACGACGGCCATTCGCGAGGCGGTGGGCCGGGGCGTTCCGCTCCTGGGTATCTGCGTCGGCATGCAGTGGCTGTTCGAGGGGAGCGACGAGGCGCCCGGCGTGAAGGGTCTGGGGGCGATCTCCGGCGTCTGCCGGCGCCTTGCGCCCGACGCTGCGGGGACACTGAAGGTCCCGCACGTCGGATGGAACACTCTGGACAGCGTCCGGCCGGGACGGCTTCTCGACGGTGTGCCTCCCGGCACGCAGGTGTATTTCACCCACTCCTACGCTCCGCCGGTCACCTCCGAAGCGGTGGCCACGTGCACCCACGGAAGCGACTTCGCCGCGGCGGTCGAACGCGATCACGTCTTCGGCGTGCAGTTCCACCCGGAGAAATCGAGCGCGGCGGGCCTTCGCATCCTCCGCAACTTCGCGACGGCGGCACGGATCTGACGATGCTGTCGAAACGCCTGATTGCCTGCCTCGACGTCCGCAACGGCTGCGTCGTCAAGGGGGTCAACTTCGAAGCGCTGCAGGCCGCGGGGGATCCCGCGGCACTCGCCCGGCGCTACAACGTCGAGGGGATAGACGAAGTCGTCGTGCTCGACGTCACCGCGACGATCGAAGGGCGGCGGGCCTTCGAAGAGACGATCCGCGCCGTGTCGCGCGAGCTGTTCATCCCGTTGACGGTAGGCGGAGGCATCCGTACCGAGGCGGACGCCGCCGCGGCCCTCGACGCCGGCGCCGACAAGGTCGGAGTCAACAGCGCCGCCCTGAGCGATCCAGCGCTGCTGACGCGGCTGGCCGCGCGCTACGGCAGCCAGGCCGTCGTGGTGGCGATCGACGCCAAGCGCAACGGAACGCGGTTCGACGTCTTCGCGCGAAGCGGGAGCGCCTCCACCGGGCGGGACGCCGTCGAATGGGCCATCGAGGCCGAAGCCAGAGGGGCCGGCGAGGTCCTGCTGACGTCGATCGATCGCGACGGCACACGGGCCGGCTTCGACTGCGGGCTCACGGCGGCGGTGTCCACCGCCGTCTCGATCCCCGTCATCGCGTCCGGCGGGGCCGGCACGTTCGAGCATTTCGTTGACGTCTTCACGGAAGGACGAGCCGACGCGGCGCTCGCAGCCTCCGTCTTCCATTTTTCCGAGCACGCGGTCGCGGAGCTGAAGGCCTACCTGCTCGACAAGGGTGTACCGGTTCGATGCTGATTCCTTCGATCGATCTTCAGGGCGGGCGCGTCGTGCAGCTCGTGCAGGGTGAGAAGCTCGCCGTCCAGTCCGACGACATCGATGCGTGGGTCGCGCGATTCTCGCGGTACCCGAAAGTGCAGCTCATCGACCTCGACGCCGCGAAGGGCGTCGGTCAGAATGATGCGATCGTGGCCCGCATCTGCCAGTCACTCCCCTGCCGCGTGGGTGGCGGGATTCGCACCATCGAGGGCGCCGAGGCCACGCTTGCGGCCGGTGCGCACAAGGTCATCCTCGGCTCGTCGCTCTTCAAGGACGCCGAGGTGGACCTCGACTTCGTCCGCCGGCTCAGCGACCGGGTCGGTCCGGATCGCGTGATCGCCGCGGTGGACGCCAAAGGCGGGCATGTGGTGATCCACGGCTGGCGCACGGCACTTGATCTCACGGCCGTTGAAGCCGTCCGGAGCCTCGAGCCGTACGTCGGTGAGTTCCTCTACACGCACGTGGATCTCGAGGGGCTGATGCGCGGCACCGACATGGCCGCTATCGCCGAGCTGCGCGCCGCCACCACCCGCAGCCTCACAGCCGCAGGCGGCATCACCACGCGCGACGAAATCGATCGCCTCCACTCCATGGGCGTGGACGCCGTCGTCGGCATGGCCATCTACACGGGCACGCTGGCGATCGACTGAAGCTCTCAGCTGTCAGCTATCAGGGACGCCGGGCAGAACTGGAGGCTTCACGCTGGCACCTGGCAACTGACCACCTGATGGCTGTCAGCTGATAGCTGACAGCTTTTAGAGTACCCTCACCCGCTATGCGCTGCCGGATTACCACCCTGATGTTGGCGCTCGCCTGTGCAGGCTGCGGTCGCGATCCCGGACTTTTCTCCGAGCCAAACGCACGGGCACACATCTCGATGCTGGCCGGGACCATCGGCAGCCGTGCAGTAGGCACCGAGGCCAACGCACGGGCGCGCGCCTACATCGTCGATCAGCTTCGGCTCTACGGCTACGAGGTCCGCGTCCAGGAGACTGATGCCCGGCGTCCCGAGCTCGGGCGCACGGCACGCGTGGCCAACATCATCGCGGTGCTGCCCGGCAGCCGGAGCGAAGCGGTGGGCCTGATGTCGCACTACGACTCCGCACCCGAGTCGCCAGGGGCGGCAGACGACGGGATTGGGGTTGCCGTGTCGCTCGAGAGTGCGCGCGTGCTGGCGTCGCGCGCGGAGCGGACGTGGTCCACTTTTGTCCTGGTGACGGATGGCGAAGAGTCGGGGCTGATGGGCGCGGCGGCGCTCGTGACCGACCGCGAGGTCATGAGCCGGCTGCAGGCGTACATCAACGTCGAGTCCGCGGGATCCGGCGGGCCCGCGATGTTGTTCGAAGCCGGTCCCGGCAACAGCTGGGTGGCGGCCCCGTGGGCGCGATCGGCGCCGCATCCCCGCGGCGCGTCCTACGGTGTCGAGATCTACAAGCGCCTGCCGAACGACACCGACTTCACGATCTTCGCGCGACATGGCATCCCCGGCCTCAATCTCGCGCTCATCGGCGACGGCTACGCGTATCACACCGCGCGTGACGTGCCCGAACGGATCTCGGCCCGGACCATCAGGGATCTCGGCGAGAACGTCGTCGCCACGGCGGCGGCGTTCGACGGCCGCGACATCACGCGGCGGACCGGTTCCGGCGCCGGCTACTTCGACATCGGTGGCATTGCCGCCGTCAGCTACTCGTCGGTGACCGGCTGGGTCCTGTCACTCGCGGCGCTCCTGGCCGGGGCCTTCGCCTGCGCGCGGATTGTGCCGGCCGCGATACGCCTGGGCGGCGCGCTGCGATGGGCGCTCACCGCGCTCTGGTCCGTCGCGGGCTTCGTCGCCGCGGGTCTCTCCATGGCGGGGGCCACCTGGGCGCTCCGCGCCGCCCGGGAGGTCTACCACCCGTGGTACGCACACCCCGATCGGCTCTTTGCGCTGCTCGTGGCCGTCGGCGTGAGCGTGGCCTGGACGATGAGCCGGGCCGGGCGCTGGCTGCCGGCGCGGGCGCACGGCATGCGCGATCCGCTCATGACATGGAGCATCGCGCTGCCCGCCTGGCTGCTGCTGTCGATGGTGATGCTGTGGCTGGCGCCGGCGGCGGCCTACCTCTGGACCCTGCCCCTGCTCGCCGCGTCGATTTCGTTATTCCTGGCGCCCGTGGGCAGTCCGCCGGCCATCAGGATAGCGTCGGTCGTCGTCCTTGGGGTGGCGGCGACACAGTGGCTCCGGGACACGCTCGAGCTGCTGCGCTTCATGACGCCGCTGTTCGGGCGGTTGCCGATCGTTACGCCGGCCTGGATTTACGCGGTTGTGGTGGTGGCCGCCTCGCTGATGATCGCTCCTCCGCTCATCGCGGCGGTCGCCTCGGCACGGCCGTTGCTCCGGCCCTCCATCGTGACGGCAATCTGCCTGCTGTCCATGGCGACGGCGGGCGGGCTCTCGTGGTCCGCCCCCGCGTACACCCACGAGCGACCGCAGCGGAGGGTCGCGCGAGTGCTGCAGGAGGGGGGAGGGGCCGCGGCGATCTGGGAGGTCGCGGCAACCGAGCCCGGGCTCGACCTGGCCTCGGGCGCTCCGGGCAACTGGTCGCTGGCGACCGACGCCTCGAAGGCGTCGGTGCCATGGGGCCGCCTGCCGCATCCGTATGTGTTCCGCACGTCCGCGCCGATGGCCGGATCTCCCCCGGCGGTCGTCGAGAGCCTGACGACCACGCCCGTCGCGGCCGGAACGCAGGTGGCCATCACGGTGGTTCCACGGCGGCAGGGTGTCGCGGTGTCGTTCGTGCTGCCCGAGGGGGTCACCCCGGCCCGGTCGAGTCTGCCTGGTGCCTTGCGCCTCGGCCGCTGGACCGCCACGTACATCGCGCCGCCTCAGGACGGACTCGTCTGGCGCGCCAGCTTCGCCACGGCGGCCGCCGCCCGGATTCCGGATATCCGCGTGGTCGCGACCGAGCCCGGACTTCCAGGGGGGATTGACGACACGGGGCTTCCCGCCTGGCTGCCGCAGGACCATGCCGTCTGGTCGGCGTTCGCGACATGGGTGCTCGACCCCCCGCCGCCGGCGTCGATCCCGCTGGTGCCGCTGCCGCCGGGCCTCCTCCCCTCCGCACCGTCGGCGCTTGAGCCTCCCGCTCCGTTACGTTAGACTGCGTAACCATTACGTCATTCGACGTAATGGTGTCCGGAGCGTGCCATGGCCAACCCTTTCGTGTACGGCGAGATCGTGCCGGCGGCGTCGTTCGTGGATCGTGAAACCGAGCTCGACCGCCTGACCGCCGATCTGCTGGCCGGACAGAAAATCTTCCTGATCTCCCCGCGCCGGTATGGCAAGTCGTCGCTCGTCCGCCAGGCGCTGCGCGCCGCGGCGCGCGCCGGCGCGCTGACGGTCGACGTCACCGTCAGCAGCTACAGCTCCTATGTGGCCTTCCTCGAGGGGTACGCGAGGGCGCTGCTCTCGGTGGAGACGCGTCTCGATCGTGCACGGAGCTGGCTCCGTGACATGCTCGGCGCCGTCAGGCCCGAGGTGCGCGTCGAACCAGATGATCGCGGCGTCAGCCGGCTGGCTCTCTCCTTCCCCGCCGTGCGCACCGACAAGGACATCTCGCGCCTGGCGCAGGAGGTCTTCGCGCTGCCGGGCCGCATCGCCGAGGCCCGCCGGCTGAAGCTCGCCGTCGCGCTGGACGAGTTCCAGGCGATCGGGTCCTTCAACGGCGGCAGCGTCGAGCACGCGCTGCGTGCCGCCGTCCAGCAGCAGCGGCAGGTCGGCTACGTCTTCTCCGGCTCGGAGCCGAGCCTCATGGAGCGCATGCTCGGGAAGAGCCGTCCGTTCTACAAGGCGGGCCCGGTCATGCGCCTCCAGAAGATCCCGGCCGACCGTTTCGCCGAGTTCATCGAAGCCCGGTTCCGCGCGACGAAGCTGCGGCCGGCCCCCGGCCTCGGCGCCGCCATCGTCGATCTCGCCGGCAACCTGCCCTACGACGTCCAGCGGCTCGCGCACGAGGTGTGGGACGACGCGGAGGGGGGGAAGGCCGTGGGGTTGGAAGATCTGCACGGAACCCTGCGGAGACTGCTCGGTGAGCACGACGCCATTTTCGAAGGAGCGTGGCAGCGCCTCACGCTGGCGCAGCGGGCGGCGTTGCGGGCCGCGGTCCTCGAGGACGGCCGCGAGCTGCTGTCGGCCGACGTGCGCGCCCGATACCGGCTGGGTGGATCGTCCACCGTGCAGGCGTCACTCTCCGCGCTCGTGCGTGAGGACCTGCTCGCCCGCGAAGGACCCCGATATGTCGTGGTCGATTCCCTCTTGCGCGAGTGGGTCGCGAGGCATACGCACTGACAGTGCTCAGCTATCAGCTATCAGCTATCAGCTCTCGGCTCTCGGCTCTCGGCTCTCGGCTCTCGGCTCTCGGCTTCCAGTTACCCGATTCCGGCTTCGCCTCTGGGGAGATCAGCAGATGCGCGCACCCCCATCGGGATCGCGCGGGAGAATCCGAGTCACGGAAGCCGGGCGCGCAATGGTGGCGCGGTCACGAACGAACACCATCGTCAGGCCGAGTACCACACCCGGCGCTCGTGCGCGAGAGGTTGACTGGCGCCGGATCAACCTGACCGCCAGCCCGCTTCCCGATATTGGCGGCCTGGGGCTGGTGGCACTCGGTGCGATCGTAGCCGTGGCGCGCCCAACAGTGTTGTGGATGTTCCTGCCCGCGCTTCTCGGCGGTGTGGTACTCGGCCTGATCATGGTGATGGTCCGTCGCCACGCCACCATTTCGCGCCCGGCTTCCCCGACGCTGAGAGCTGACAGCTGAGAGCTGTCAGCTCAGTGCGTATGCCTCGCGACCCACTCGCGCAAGAGGGAATCGACCACCACGTATCGGG
>JANPJN010000408.1:0-2538 GCA_031425515.1 Acidobacteriota bacterium
TCTCCTGCGCCGGCCGCGGCGCAGGCGCCAGCGCAAGCGACAGACACCCCGGCAGCGCAGGCGAACGCCGCCCCAGGAGCCGCGGCGCCGGCGCAGCGCGCGCCCAGGCCCGTGGCGACCGAGAACGTCGCGGGTGAACGCCCGCGTCGAGGGGATGGATCCTCTGCTGGTGGGCCGGGCGCGACGGCAGGCGGCGGCCAGGGCGGGGCGACGGATGGTCAGGGCGGTCAGGGTGGCTTCGGCGGACCGGGCGGCGGCGGGCGCGGGTTCGATCCGAACATGACACCTGAGGAGCGGCGCAAGCGCATGGAAGAGCGGATGGCCGCGATGACGCCGGAAGAGCGTGCCGCGTTCCAGGAGCGCATGGCCGCCCGGATGAGCGGCGACGGGGGCGGTCGCGGCGGATTTGGCGGCGGCGGACAGGCGCCCGGGGGCGGGCGCGGTGGTGCAGGCGGTACGCAGGTGGACTCGCCGCGCACCGGCGGCGGCCAGGCCGGCACGCAGACCCGGGCCGCGCGCACGGGTGCGCCGCAGGGACGCGTCGCCAGCGTGCCCAGCATGCGGTCGGGTGCGACGACGATCGATTCGCTCTTCGGTCCCCTTCCGGTCGTCGAGAGCCGTGGACGGGCGTGGCTCTACATCAACAAGCAGTTGAAGCCCGTCTCGCTTCGTCTCGGCATTTCCGACGGCACCAATACCGAAGTGCTGTCCGGTGACGGGCTGGAGTCGGGCACCGAGGTGGTCACCAATGTGGTGCTGCCGACGAGCACGACGTCTCCTGCCGGCGCCGGCGGAGCCGGGCAGAGCCCGCTGATGGGTCCGCAGCGCGGCGGTCCGGGCGGCGGCAACCGCGGCGGTGGCGGCGGCCGGGGATTCTAGGCGCGCCATGCCTGTCATATCCATTCGCGACCTCGTCAAGACGTACCACGTCGGCGAGGTCACAGTGCGCGCGCTGCGCGGCGCGAGCATCGACGTGGAGGCCGGTGAGTTCGTCGCGGTCACCGGGCCGTCGGGATCGGGCAAGTCCACGCTGATGCACATCCTCGGCTGCCTCGATCGTCCGACGAGCGGCAGCTACATCCTCGACGGCAAGGATGTCTCCCGCATGTCGAAGGATGACCTGGCGATCGTGCGCAATCGCAAGATCGGGTTCGTCTTCCAGGGGTTCAACCTGCTGTCGCGAACGACCGCACTCGACAACGTGGAGCTCCCCCTCCTCTACAACGGGGCGAGCAAGATGAAGACGTCGGACCGCCACAAGCGGTCGATGGAGGCCCTGACGGCGGTGGGACTCGGCGAGCGCTTCCACCACTTCCCGAACCAGTTGTCGGGCGGCCAGCAGCAGCGTGTCGCGATTGCGCGGGCGCTCGTCACGGAGCCGACCATCCTGCTGGCCGACGAGCCGACCGGCAACCTCGACACGCGCACCTCCATCGAAGTGATGGACATCTTCCAGCGTCTCAACATGGAGCGCGGCATCACGGTCCTGCTCATCACCCACGAGATGGACATCGCGGAATACGGCACTCGGCTGGTCCGCTTCCGCGACGGGCGCATCCAGATCGACGAGAAGATCGCGAACCGGCGCAACGCCGCCAAAGAGCTCGCCGCGCTGCCTCCCCCCGAGGAGGAGCCTGCCGACGTTCCGTCCGACACGATCCCGGTCGAGCACCACGGCGGCGTGGTTTAGGAGTACAGATGTCCATCTTCATGACTCTCCGCATCGCGCTGAAGGCGCTCAACCGCAACAAGATGCGCACGATGCTCACCATGCTGGGGATGATCATCGGCGTCGGCGCCGTGATCACCATGGTGGCGCTCGGCAAGGGCGCGCAAAGCACGATCGAGGCGCAGGTAAAGGCGGCCGGCACGAACCTGGTCATGGTGATGGCTGGCAACTTCACGCAAGGGGGCGTGCGGCAGGGCGGCGGCATGTCCACCACGCTCACGGTCGAGGATGCCAACGCGCTGCGGACCCTGCCCGGCGTGCAGTACCTGGCGCCCGGCGTCAACGCGCGCGCCCAGTTGATTGCCGGCAATCAGAACTGGTCGAGCTCGGTGCAGGGTACCGACATCGACCTGCCGCTGATTCGCAGCTGGCCGATGAAGTACGGCTCGTTCTTCACCGCGACGGACGTCTCGGGTGCGCAGAAGGTCGCCGTCCTCGGGCAGACGGTGTCCGACAATCTCTTCGGGCCCGAGACCGATCCGACCGGCCAAATCATCCGCATCAAGAACCAGCCGTTCAAGGTGCTCGGCGTCATGGCGCCGAAGGGCTCAACGGGCTTCGGGCAGGATCAGGACGACGCGGTGTATGCGCCCTACACGACGGTGCAGAAGAAGCTGCAGGGCATTCAGCACATTCAGAACGTCACCATCTCCGCCGATTCACCCGAAACGGCCGGCGTCTCGGCCCTGATTTCCGAAACGCTGCGTGCCCGGCACAAGCTGACGGGGAACGACCCGGACGACTTCATGGTCCGCACGCAGGAGGAAATGGCCAGCGTCCGCACGGAAACGACCAAGACGATGACGACG
>JANPJN010000409.1:0-4681 GCA_031425515.1 Acidobacteriota bacterium
GCGGACGCGACGCCTGGAGCGCCCGTACTCGAACGGCGCCTGCTCGAGCAGCACGACGCCGTGCGCGATGCTCTGAAGCTGGAGATCATTGTCGGCGGAGGTGTGATCGTCCAGCATGAGCACGGTGCAGTCCCTGCCGGAAAAATACTCCTTCAGCGCCAGAATCTGCCGGCGGTAGCGCAGCGGATCCTGGGCGAGGAGTCGCATCTCGGACAGCGAGTCGAGGACGATCCGCGTGGGGTGAAGGCGATCGGTGATCTCCAGAATGGACTTGACCATCTCGCCGAGCTCGACCTCCGACGGGTGGTAAAGAGTGTACTGGTCGTCGGCCGTGCGCATCTCCGGCCGCGCCAGCTCGACCACCTCGAGGCCGTCGAGCGACCACCCGTGCGACTTGGCGACACCCTTGAGCTCGACGGTGGTCTCCGAGAGCGTCACGTACAGACAGGTTTCGCCCAGCCGCCGCCCTTCCAGCAGGAACTGGAGCGCCAGCGTCGTCTTCCCAGTGCCAGGATCGCCCTCGATGAGGTGGAGACGATTAGCGGGAAGGCCGCCGTCGAGCAGAAAGTCGAGCCCTTCGATGCCGGTCTGCAATCGTGCGTCGGTGTCGTCGAACTGCGCGTGCGCCATGTAGGTCCCCTGCCGGACGCCGACGGGCGCCCACGACGATTCCCCTTGCAATGGTAGTTCCGCCCCGCGCACGAGTCGAGCGCAGCAGGCTGATGCAGCTCGGCAGGCGCTTCCGGCGTTCGCCGGGAGGGCTGGACGCCGCCGCCACGGGTGGCCTGTCGGCATGATCCTGCACGGGCCGCCGCGAACCTGATTAAATAGCGGGCATATGACGACGACGCGCGCGACCGATCCGCACGAGCGGCTGCGGGACGATGTCCGGATGCTGGGGGGCATCCTGGGCGAGACGCTGCGGCAGCGTGAGGGGCCTGAGCTGTATCACACGGTCGAGCGGGTGCGCGCGCTGTCGAAGAGCGGCCGCGCCGGAACGCACACCGATCTCGATGCCGTGGCGGACCTGCTGCGGGAGCTGCCGGTCGAGTCCACCGTGCCGATCGCGCGGGCGTTCTCGCACTTCCTGACGCTGGCGAACATCGCCGAACAGCATCACCGGGTGCGCAGGCGCCGGGCCTATCAGCACGACCCGACGGCGCCACCTCAGCGTGGATCGTGCGAGGAAACGTTCGCTCGGCTGATGGCGGGCGGAGTGGACGCCGACACGCTCCACCGGGCCACCGCTTCGCTGTGCATCGAGCTCGTGCTGACGGCGCATCCGACCACCATTACCCGGCGCACGCTCATCCAGAAGCACCTGCGCATCGCCGGCGCGCTGGCGCGCCAGGACCGGCGCGATCTGACGGCGCCCGAGCGCGAGGAGATTGCCGGGCTGCTGCGCCGCGAGATCATGGCCGCCTGGGAGACCGACGAGATCAGACCGCGCCGGCCGACGCCGGTGGACGAGGCGATCGCGGGCCTGCTCATTTTCGAGCAGACGCTGTGGGACGCCGTCCCGCGGTTCGTGCGCTCGCTCGACGGCGCGCTCCGGACGGCGACCGGCCGCGGGCTGGACCTCGATGCCGCGCCGATCCGTTTCGGATCATGGATGGGAGGCGATCGCGACGGCAATCCGACCGTGACACCGCGCGTCACGCACCTGGCGTGCGCCGTTGCGCGCTGGATGGCGGCTGACCTCTACGAGCGCGAGATCGCGGCGCTTCGCGCGGAGCTGTCCATGACCGTCGCAACGCCGGAGCTGCAGGCCCGGGCCGGCGGCGCGCGCGAGCCCTATCGCGTCGTCCTGCGCGAGGTGCGGGACCGCCTCCGCGCGACCCGCGACGATCTGGGGCGCCAGTTGGCCAAGGCGGACGTGTTTCAACCTGATGGGCCCCGCGCGGAGATACCGGGTGCGCTCCCCTATTCCTCGGTCGAGGAGCTGCTGGAGCCGTTGCGGCTGTGCCACCAGTCCCTCGTAGCGACCGGCCAGCACGTCATCGCTGACGGACGGCTGACCGACGTGCTGCGGCGGGCCGCCGCTTTCGGGCTCACGCTGGTGCGCCTGGACATCCGGCAGCATGCGTCGCGCCACGCCGCCGCGCTCACGGCCATCACGGAGCATCGGGGTCTGGGCGCCTACGAGCAATGGGACGAGACGAAGAAGCAGGCGTTTCTCGCCGGCGCAATTCGCGACGCGCGGCCGATCGTCCCGCCCGGGCTCGTCGCGAGCGACGAGGTCCGCGACGTCCTCGACACGTTCAAGGCCGCGGCGGAGATCCATCCCGAATCGCTGTCGGCATACGTCGTGTCCATGGCGCAGGCCCCCTCGGACGTGCTCGCGGTAGATGCGTTGCAGGCGGGCTCACCCTCGCGCCTGCGTGTCGTTCCGCTGTTCGAGCGTGTGGACGATCTCGGGGTCGCGCCGGCGACGCTGCGCTCGCTGCTGGCGCTGCCCGAGTACCGCGATCGCATCGACGGCCGGCAGGAAGTGATGATCGGCTACTCCGACTCGGCGAAGGACGGCGGACGGCTCTCGGCGAACTGGGCGCTCTACCGCGCGCAGGAGTCGATCGTCGAGGTGTGCCGCGACATGGGCGTCGAGCTGACGCTCTTCCATGGCCGCGGCGGGAGCATCAGCCGCGGAGGCGGACCGACCTACCTCTCCATCCAGTCGCAGCCACCGGGCTCGGTCGGAGGCCGGCTGCGCGTCACGGAACAGGGGGAGATGATCCAGGCGCAGTTCGGGCTCCCGGATATCGCCGCGCGGACGCTGGAGCTGTACACGACCGCGACGCTGGGGGCGACGCTTGCGCTGCCGCCGGCGCCGGACGCGCGCTGGCGCGACGGCATGGAACGCCTCGCCGCCGACGCCCGCAAGGTCTATCGCGATGTCGTCTATGAAGACCCGCGCTTCATCGAGTACTTCCGCACGGCGACGCCGGAGATCGAGCTGGGGTCGCTGCCGATCGGGAGCCGGCCGGCGCGCCGGGTGGCCGAGGGCGGGGTGGACTCGCTGCGCGCCATCCCGTGGGTCTTCGCGTGGACACAGACGCGCCTGCTGCTGCCGTCATGGCTCGGCACCGGCGAAGCGCTGGCCGCGGCGCTCGAGCGCGGCGAACTGCCGCTCCTTCGCGAGATGTACGCCGGCTGGCCGTTCTTCCGATCGACGATCGATCTGATCGCGATGGTGCTGGCTGAGTCCGATACGCGGATCGCGGCGGAATACGACCGCCGCCTCGTGCCCGACGGTCTTCACGATGTCGGGACGGATTTGCGGCGCCGCCTTGCGGAGACCACCGAAGCGGTCCTGCGCACGTCGGGGAAGGAGCGGCTTCTCACCGAGAACGTGGTGCTCCGGCGCTCGATCGAGGTCAGGAACCCGTACGTCTATCCGATCAACCTGGTGCAGATCGAGCTGCTGCGCCGGCTCAGAGAGCCCGGCGAGATGGACCCGCAGATCTCGAAGGCCTTCATGGTGACGGTCAACGGGATCGCCGCCGGCATGCGGAACACCGGGTGACGCCGCGTCACCCGGTGCGCGCGACTATTCAAACGTGACGTAGCGCTTCAGCCGATCGGTCTCTTTCTGACCGACGTACTTGCTGATCTCCTTGTCGAACTGCGCCCAGCTCTTCCAGGGCCGGTATTCCTTGAACTCGCGCACCATCCGCGGTCCCGCGCCGGGAATCGTGAGGATGTCGGCGTCGGTCGCCGTGTTCAGGTTGACCGGGATGAAGGCGTACTGCGCGAGCTGCGCAGTGGCCTCGGCGCCGACATACTTACCGATCTCCTTGTCGAACTGCGCCCAGGTCTTCCACGGGCGATACTCGGCGAACTCGCGGACCATCCGCGCCCCGGCGCCGGGCACGAGCAGGATCTCCTCGCGGGTCGCGGTGTTCAGGTTGATGTGGACGAACGCCTTCCGATAGAACGCCATCGCCTGCTCCTGCGTGAGCCCTCGACCGAGCAGGAACGCGTGCAGGTCGGTCACGCTCTTGAAGGGGCGCGCGGCCACGAGCGCCGTGGCAATCGCCGGCGTCATGTGCGGCAGCGTCGCGAGGTCCTTCTCGGGCGCCGTGTTGGCGTCCACCACCCCCTGGGACTTGCCGACCTGCGCCAGGGCCACGCCCGGAAGTCCCGCCGCCATCACCATCATCGCCACGGCCACCGTGGCGCATCGCATGCCGAGTCTCATGTCACTTCTCCTCTGTCGAGTAGCCTGATTGCGGATTGTTCACGCCGTTCGCACGCAGCCCCGGATGGCGGTACGCGTAGACGAGGCCGATGAGCCCGAGCTGCGCCATCGCTCCGGGAGCCAGCGCCGGCGGCACCTTCGCCGCCACGACCTTCCAGAAGAGCGCCATCCCCGCGATCCCGGGATCGATCTCGCGCTGGAACTCGACGTTGGCGCCGTAGTGCAGAAACATGCCAAGGAGTCCCGCGCCGAGGAACAGCCCCATCACGATCTGCAGGCACAGCAGACTCCAGCGTCCGCGGTCCACGATGTGCCAGGCAATGATCAGAAGCGCGAGGCCCACGAGTCCGGGCGCCAGCATCTGCGTGAAGGACTCGAAGTGAGCCAGGAGCAGGAGCAGCCGAGGTCGCGCAGCTCGCCGAGGCGACGGAGCGCGGTCTCGGTGCTCTTGCGCAGGACCACCGCGACCGCGTCGGCCGACCG
>JANPJN010000410.1:0-4128 GCA_031425515.1 Acidobacteriota bacterium
CGGCCGGCTCGAGCTGCGCCGATCGAGCTTCCGCCGCGACGGCAAGCCGCATCACCTGCTCGTCTTCGCCGATCTGAGCCGCGCGCTGCGTGAGCAGGAACAGCAAGCATGGCAACGTATCGTCCGCGTCCTGTCGCACGAGATCAACAATTCGCTCACGCCCATCAAGTCCATCGCGCACAGCATCAACCGGATGATCGCGAGAGTGACCAATCTGCCCAGGTCTGAGGAGATCCAGGACGGCCTCAATCTGATCGAGGCGCGCTCCGGGGCGCTCGGCCGCTTCCTCAGCTCCTACGCGCAACTCGCGCGGCTGCCGAGGCCGCAGCGCCGGACGTTCGCGATCCTGCCTCTGGCGCGCCGGATCACGGAGCTCGAAGGGCGCCTGTCCGTCGCGCTGCCCGCCCACGACGACCTGGTCCTCACGGCCGATCCCGATCAGATCGAACAGTTACTGATCAACCTGGTGCGCAATGCCGTCGATGCCTCGCTCGACACCGGAGGCGGCGTGTCGATGACGTGGCAGCAGGCCGACGGGTCGGTCCAGATCATCGTCGAAGACGAGGGGCCCGGACTGCCCGACACCACGAACCTGTTCGTGCCGTTCTTCACGACCAAGCCGTCAGGGTCGGGGATCGGTCTCGCGCTGTCGCGGCAGATCGCCGAGGCCCACGGCGGTACGCTGTCGCTCGAGAACCGCGCGGGCGCACGAGGCAGCCGCGCGATCCTCCGGCTCCCCCTGTAGCCGGATCCGTTCGTGCTATCGTCGGCGGATGCTCCGCAGGACACGGTCGCGCTATCCCCGGTCAGACAAGCTCTTCGCAGCCGCCTCACGGATTCTCCCGGGCGGGGTTGACAGCCCCGTACGCGCCTTCAAGGCCGTGGGCGCGACACCACTGTTCATCGTGCGCGGACGCGGCGCGACGCTCGAGGATGCGGACGGCCATAAGTACATCGACTACGTCATGTCGTGGGGCCCGCTCATCCACGGGCACGCCCCACGTGGCCTGCTGAAGGTTCTCGCCGAGACAGCCGCGCGCGGGACCAGTTTCGGGGCGCCGACCGAGCTCGAGACGCGCCTGGCGCAGCGGGTCACCCTTCTGATGCCGTCGCTCGAGCGGGTGCGGTTCGTGAGCTCCGGCACCGAAGCCGCGATGAGCGCGGTCCGCGTGGCCCGCGCGTTCACCAGGCGGGATCGCATCCTGAAGTTCGAAGGGTGCTATCACGGACACGCCGACGCGTTTCTCGTCAAGGCGGGCTCGGGCGCGACGACGCTGGGCGTTCCTACGAGCCCTGGAGTGCCGGCCGCCGCGGCCGCCGACACCCTCACGGCACGCTACAACGACCTCGAGTCCGTTCGCAGGGTCATGGCCGGCGCCGCCGGGACGGTGGCAGCGATCGTCGTGGAGCCCATCGCGGGCAACATGGGGCTTGTGCCGCCGTCCGGGGGGTTCCTCGCGGGCCTGCGGGAGATCTGCGATCGGGCCGGAACGCTGCTCGTCTTCGACGAAGTGATTTCGGGATTTCGTGCGGCGGCCGGCGGAGCGCAGCAGATTTTCGGCGTCCGGCCGGACATGACCTGCCTTGGCAAGATTATCGGCGGCGGGCTGCCCGTGGGCGCGTACGGCGGGCGGGCGGACGTGATGGCGCTCGTCGCGCCGGCTGGCCCCGTCTATCAGGCGGGCACATTGTCGGGCAACCCGCTGGCCATGGCCGCGGGGCTCTGGACGCTGCAGGAGCTCTCGCCGCGCCTCTACAAGCACCTCGCGGCTCTTGGCGCGCAACTCGCGGCCGGGCTCGCGGACGCCGCGCGGGGTGCAGGCGTGCCGCTCCAGGTGAACGGCTTCGGCTCGCTCCTGACGCCGTTCTTCACAACGCATCCGGTCCGCGACTACGAGTCGGCGCTGACCTGCGATACCGAGGCGTACGGGCGATTTTTTCGAGGGATGCTTGCGCGGGGGATCTATATCCCGCCATCGCAGTTCGAGGCGTGGTTTCTGTCGGGGGCACACACGGCGCGTGCGGTCGAAGCGACGATCAAGGCGGCGCGGGCCGCGTTCAAGGACGTCTGACGGCCGGCAGGCGTACCCTGCCGGCCATCAGTGAGTATCTCGCCGGTCTCTACCGGATGGCAGGCGGCGTGTCGAGCCGCACGCGCAGGATCGTCCCCGACGGCAGGGTCACGTCCTTCCCTTCGGTGGCGGCGACGGTTCCGCCGCCGCCGATGAGCACGCCGAGCAGGGCCCCCTTCATGCCGCCGATGATGCCGCCGATGATGGCGCCGACGCCCGCACCTGCGCCAATCTTGGCCGCTTCCCCCTTGATGCCTTCACTCTCGATGGCTTCGGTCACCGTCCCGCGCATCGGATAGACGCGGCCGTTGATCGTGATCTGATCGAAGGCGACCGTGAGGCTGCCCTTGCGCTCCATCCTCGACGTCTTCGTTACGCTGCTGATCACGCCGCGAACCATCGAACCGGCCGGCACCAGCACGTTGTTGCCCCGATACAGGTCGGCGACCGTCGTCGCCTCGAAACGCTGTTCGACCTGCGCGGTCGAGGACGACAGCTCGCTGTCGAGCCGCACGTCGATCTCCTGGCCCTCGGGAATCACGCTCGTGCCCGAGGTGCTCCGCGTGCCGACACCCTGATCCGTACGGGTGCGATCGTCGCCTGTTCGCGTGCGCGTCCCGGTGTCCTGCGTGGTTCGAGTCCGGGTATCGTCCTGCGTGCGCGTCCGCGAGTCGGTCGTGGCGCCGCCCGCGACGCCGCCGCTGACGCCCGTCTGATCGCTGTTGGTACGCCAGGTCTGATTGTCGTTGCGGGCGTTGTCGCGCGTGTCGATGCCAGCCCGTGACCGCAGCTCCTGGACCCGATCGCGGACATCCGAGTAATCGGTCCGGCTGATGGTGCCCTCGCGCCGCATCTTCACCTTGAGATAGACAACCTCGTCACGCAGGTCGTCGAGCTCGTTCTGCAGCCGCGCCGCCATGTCGGGGTTGCTGCCGCGCAGCCGCGAGACATCGCCGCCCGCCTGATAGACCTGATCCTGCAGCCGCTGGACATCCGCGGCCGTGACGTTCTGTGCCCGAGCCGGCAGTGCGCATGTGAGAACGATGGCGGCCGCGCCACACGCCCTGAGCCATGCGGACGACGACAGAGTGTTTCGATTCATTTTTGCAATCCTCGCTTCGTGCCCCGCCGGCCGGCCTGGAAGGCCGTCTCTTGTTCACTGCCGCGTGGCTTCGCCCTCGGTCTCATGCAAAACCAGAGCCTTCACCTGATGAGCATCCCTGACCCGTCCTGCCCAGCTACCGTACGTTTTTCCTACACAACCTCTACACAGGCTCCCCCATAGGGACACTCGTCTTTAGCGTAAGTTGTTGATCCGTAAGGCCAGTCGCCAAATCTGACCCGGATCGCCGCGGACCTCCTCGTCGGCAGCGCCGGCCACCGCGAAAAACTCCGTGCGGACGGGGTGATATCATCGTCGGGTCCCAGGCCCCATGGCACTCGTCAGACTTCACAAGACCGTCGGTGTTCGCGTGGGAGCCGTCCAGGTCGGCGGAGGCGCCCCCGTCGTCGTGCAGTCCATGACGATGACCGACACGGCGGACGCCGAGGGGACCGCACGGCAGTGCATCGAGCTGGCGGAAGCCGGGTCGGACATGGTCCGGGTGACGGTGAACGTGCCCGAGGCCGCCCAGGCCGTGCCCGAGATCAAGCGCAGGATGCTGGACGCCGGCGTGACCGCGCCGCTCATCGGCGACTTCCACTACAACGGGCATCTGCTCCTCACCCGCCATCCGGACTGCGCCGACGCGCTCGACAAGTACCGCATCAACCCCGGCAACGTCGGCACCGGACGGCGCCGCGACGAGCAGTTCGCCACCATCTGCGGCGTCGCGCGCGATCGCAACAAGCCGGTGCGCATCGGCGTCAACGGCGGGTCGCTCAACCAGGAACTGGTCCTCGCGCGAATGCAGGACAACACGGACCGCGACCTGGGTCTGACGTCCGAGGAGATCATCAACGAGTGCATGGTGCTCTCGGCGCTGCAGTCCACCGAGCTCGCGCTCGAGTCGGGCCTGCGGAAGGACCAGATCATCATCTCGTGCAAGACCTCCCG
>JANPJN010000411.1:0-2829 GCA_031425515.1 Acidobacteriota bacterium
GGGCGGCATCGCCCGCCGCCTGCGGGACAATTCTCTCGCGGGGAGCCGCCGGCACATCCGCCGGCACTACGACCTCGGCAACGAGTTCTTCCGGCTCTTCCTCGACAGCGACCTCCGCATGTACTCGTGCGGCTACTTCGAGTCACCCGCCGATTCGCTCGAGCAGGCGCAGGCCCGGAAAGTCGATCGCATCTGCCGGGCGCTGAGGCTCTCCCCCTCCGATCACGTGCTGGAGATCGGCAGCGGCTGGGGCGGGTTTGCCGCCTGGGCGTCGACGCACTACGGCTGCCGCGTGACGACCACGACGATCAGCGACGAGCAATACCGCCACGTCCGTGAGTGGCGCTCGCGCATGGGCGAGGCAGGCGCCCGCATCGACGTGCTGCGAGCCGACTACCGGGAGCTGACGGGACGATTCGACAAGGTCGTCAGCATCGAGATGTTCGAGGCGGTCGGCCTGAATCACTACGACGATTACTTCGAGGCGGTCGATCGTCTGCTCGAGCCGGATGGGATGATGCTCCTCCAGACCATCACGGTCGACGATCAATGGTTCCCGAAGTACCACGGCACGCCCGACTGGATTGAGAAGTACATCTTTCCGGGAGGGGAACTGGCGTCGGTCGGGGAGATCCTGCAGTCGCTTGCCCGGTCGACCTCTCTTTCGATGTACCACGCCGAGAATTTCGGCACCCACTACGCGCGGACGCTCCACGCCTGGCGCGCCAGGTTCCATCAGAACATCGACCGCGTCCGTGCGCTCGGCTACGACGAACGGTTCATTCGCATGTGGGACCTGTATCTGGGGTCGTGCGAAGCGACGTTCCTCGAACGGCACACCGGGCTCTTCCAGTTGATGCTGCTCAAGAACGGCGCCCGGCGCCGCCTGTTCAACGAGCCCTGGTCAGACACCGGCACGGGGCCGCGCGAAGCGGCCGAGAGTGAATCGGCGGCCTGAAGTGTCAGCGCCCCTCAATCACGCGACGCCGATCGGCCGTCGAAGCGACGATGGGCTCGACCACCGTGAAGTGATCCGGGCGATCGAGCCGGCGGTGGCAGAGAATCTCGATCTGCTGGTTCCTGTCGACCGCGCCTGGCAGCCAGGCGACTATCTGCCCGATCTGGAAGCGGAGGACTGGCGCGACCGGCTCGAAGGGTTTCGCGATCAGGCACGAAACCTCTCCGACGACCTGCTCGTCGTCCTGGTCGGCGACATGGTCACGGAAGAAGCCCTGCCCGGTTACGCCGTCTCGCTCAACGGTCTGGTGGGGGACGCCGAGGGGACCAGCCCGGCCCCCTGGGCGCGATGGCTCCGCGGGTGGACGGCCGAGGAGAACCGGCACGGCGATCTGATCAACGCCTACCTCCGCCTCACGGGCCGTGTGAACATGCGCGCCGTCGAGCAGACCGTCCACCACCTCATCGTCAATGGCTTCAATCCGGAGACCCGGGCCGATCCCTACAATCTGCTGGTCTACACGTCGTTTCAGGAGCGTGCGACGCGCATCTCGCACAGCAACGTCGGCAGACTCGCCAGCCGGCAGGGAGACGCGAACCTCTCTCGGATTTGCGGGATGATCGCCGGCGACGAAGCCCGCCACGAGGCGTTCTATACCCGGATGATGGGCCAGGTGCTCGACCACGACCCCGCGGGAGCCATCCTCGCGTTCCGGTCCCTGCTGCGCGGCCTCATCACGATGCCGGGCCGGTTCATGGCGGACGGCAGAGATCCGGATCTGTTCGATCACTTCGCGGTCGTCGCGCAGCGCGCCGGCGTTTACACCGTGCGCGATTACGCGTCCATTATCGAACACCTCGTGAAGACCTGGAATATCGCCGGACGGACGGTCTCCGGCCTCGCCGCGCAGGCACAGGACGAGCTCTGCCGCCAGGCCGAGCGGTACGCGCGGCTGGCCGAGCGGATAGCGGCTTCCCTCGAGAAGCAGCCGCCCGTGGCCTTCAGCTGGCTGCACGGCCGAAAGGCCTGACTCACCGGATCCTGAACGCCGCCATCTCCTCCCCGTTGCGCACGAGCAGCATGTCGCGCACCACGACCGGGTGGTTCCAGGTCTTGCCGTGCAGCGCTGGCATCCGAGCGACCTCGGTGAACCTGTCGGGTGTGGCGCTGACCAGCGCGAGCTCCCCCTCCTCCGACGTGATCAGCAGGAGATCCTGATCCTCGAGGAGCAGCATCTGGCCGTTCCCGTAGCGTCCGCCCTTCCACGTGCGTGTGCCGTCGGCGAGATTGATGGACGAGAGAATGTTGCCATCGAAGCCATAGGCATGGCCCTTGTGCACGACGAAATCGTTGAAGTAGGGCTTCAGGCCGCGCGAATGCCAGCGCTCCTCCACCGTCCATCGATCCGGCCCGCGCGTCAGCGCCAGGCGGCGCACGCCGAGTCCGCCCATCGCATCGCCGGCCGCGACCAGCACATCGCCCTCGGGCGTCAGGGCGGGCTGCACCATGGCGGTCGCCGCCGGCCCGGCGCTGTACTCCCAGAGCACCGTCCCGTCTGCGGGGGCGACGCTGATGGTACGTGCGCCGCGCATCAGCAGCACCTGCGGTACGCCGCCAATCGTGACGAGATGCGGCGAGCTGTAGCCGGACCCGCCGCTCTCGCCGGCCCAGCGCTGACGGCCGGTGGCGGCGTCGTAGGCCACGAGCTGGCCGGCCACGGCGAGGATCAGGAGATCGTCGATGACGAGCGGCGAGCTCGCGATGCCCCAGGCGGGAATCTCCGTGCCGGTGTCGGTCGCCGCATTGCGCGACCAGATCTTCGCGCCGGTGCGCGCGTCGAGAACGGTCACGATGCCGGTCGCCCCCATCGC
>JANPJN010000412.1:0-2029 GCA_031425515.1 Acidobacteriota bacterium
GTCGCCCGGTGGGTCGAGGCGGTCGATCATTACCTGGCCGCCCACGACCTGAGCTGGCCCCAGGTCGGAGGCGTGGGGCTGGCGATTCCAGGGCCGTACGAGCGCTACGGCGTTTTCGGCCATTCCCCCAATCTGCCGGACACCTTCGCCGGCTTCGACATCCACACGGCCTACATGCAGGCGCTCGCCGAACACGCCGGTATCGCGGTCCCGCTCATCGTCGGCAACGACGGCAACATGGGGGGCGTCGCGGAGGCGCAGCGCGCCCGCGGCAACACGACCGGTACGGTGCTGATGCTGGCGCCCGGATCAGGATTGGGTTGCGCCTATGTGGACCGCAGCGGCCTGGCGCTCGACGGCGACACGATCTCGGGGATGGAGGCGGCGCACATGCCGGCGCCGCTGCACCTGCTGGGGGCGCAGCCACACCCGTGCGGCTGCGGACGGACCTGGGGATGCGTCGAGGTCTATACGACCCTGGCGGGCCTGCCCTTCCTCCTGGAAGAAGCGCTCACGCGCTTTCCCGGCCACAATCTCGCGCGGTCGGGCGGCGACGACAAGACGCGCGCGATGGCCCTGCGGGGTCTGGCGCAGCAGGGGGACCCGCTGGCACTCGACATATTTGATTTCCAGGCGCGCGCGCTCGGGCTGCATGTGGCCAGCCTGGCCATGGCGCTGGACCCGACCTTTGTCGTGATTGGCGGCGGCCTGATGGACCCGGAGTCCACCACCGTGGATTTCCGGACGCGCTATCTGGATGGCGTTCGGGCCGCGGCCGACCCGTATCTCTGGCCGTCGCAGCGCGCGCGGATGACGATCGTGCCCGCCGCGCTTGGCGAGCTGTCGCAGGCGATCGGCGCGGCCCTGGCGGCGCTGTATCAGCCGCGCCGTTAGTTTCGGGGAACGTCCTCGTCCGCCAGGCTACCGGCCGCGCATCCCCGCTCGAGGCGTTGCGTCTCCTGTTCTTCCCGTTCGTCGCCGGGGCGTGCTAACCGCGCGTCTTCGCGATCTCGTCGTAGAGATACGCCGACGCGATGATCCCGCCGTGGAAGTTGCCGAGATCGAGCTTCTCGTTCGGCGCGTGGGCATTCTCGTCCGGCAGCCCGACTCCGAACAACACGGACGGCAGGCCCAGGATTTCCTGGAAGGTCGCGACGACGGGGATCGATCCTCCCTCGCGATTGAACACGGGCGTCTTGCCGAAGCCCTTCTCGATTGCGCGTCCCGCGGCCTGGACGAACGGGTTGTCGAACTCCGTCATCCACGGCTTGCCGCCGTGCATGCGCGTCACCTTCACCTCGACGGTCTTCGGCGCGATCTTCTTCACGTAGGCCTCGAACAGCTCCGCGACGCGATCGGGATTCTGGTTCGGCACGAGCCGCATGCTCACCTTCGCCATCGCGACGGCCGGGATCACCGTCTTCGCCCCTTCGCCGGTGAAGCCGCCGAGCAGCCCGTTGACCTCGAACGTCGGCCGCGCCCACACGCGCTCCAGCGTCGAGTACCCGCTCTCGCCAAACAGCTTCGGCGCGCCCAGTTCCTTCGCGTAGCGCCGCTCGTTGAACGGCAGCCGCTTCCACTGTTCCCGCTCCGCCTCCGACAGCTCCCGCACATCGTCGTAGAATCCGGGAATCTTGATCCGGCCGCTGCGATCCTTCATCTGCGAGAGGATCTGGGCGAGCACCATGTTCGGGTTCGCCACCGCGCCTCCGAACGACCCGGAGTGGAGATCGCTCTTCGTGCCGCGCAGATCGAGCTGAAAGTACACCAGCCCACGCAGGCCGTAGCAGATCGACGGAATGCCGCGATCGAACATCGGCGAGTCGGAGATGACGACGACATCGGCGGCGAGCTCGGCCTTGTGCGTCTTGACGAACTCGTCCAGGTTGGCCGACCCGACCTCCTCTTCCCCTTCGAGCACGATCCGGATGTTCACCGGCAGCTTGCCGTTCTGCTTCAGGTGCGCCTCGATCGCCTTGAAGTGCATGAAGACCTGCCCCTTGTCGTCGGCGGCGCCGCGCGCGTAGAT
>JANPJN010000413.1:0-13895 GCA_031425515.1 Acidobacteriota bacterium
ACTCCGACTGCCACGTCTCGGCGTTGAAGCTCTCGCGAATGAGCGTCGGCGCCTGCGTGATGTCCAGCGGATAGCGCCACAGACCGCTTCGCAGGACCGTGACCGACAGCGCCCGCCCATCCGGCGACCAGTCCTCCACCAGCTTGTCGCGCTCCGACCGCCAGAGCACCTGCTCCCCCTCGAGCACGTCGAGTGTCTTCAGATAAATGTCGTAGGAGGTGCCCCGCTTGGACGAGAACGCCAGCCGCCGTCCGTCCGGCGACCAGGCGGGACGGATATCGGGCGCGACGTCGCTCGTGAAGCGCGCCGCGCGGTCCGACGCCGGGCCGAGCACCCACAAGTCGGGGAGCGGAACATCCCCCCGTGCATCCTCGACCGCGAGACGGCTGCCGTCCGGCGAGAAGCGGGGGTGACGGAAGGAGCCCGGCTGGGTCAACGTCCGCAGAACCCGGCCGCGGCGATCGAACAGCGTTAGCTTCGTCGTCGGCAGCCCCTCGTTCATGCGGTAGACGAGAATGCCGGTGGATGAGACGTCGAAGGCGCCGTCGCTGCCGACGTGATACTTGACCGGCGAGGCGAGCGCCAGCGCCTCGCCCCGCAGTTCGGCGGTCCGCAGGTCGATGGCCTGCGCCGTCAGCGTGAAGTCGCGCACGAACAGCAGGTGCCCGGTCGGAGAATAGGCGACGCGCGAATACGCGGGCATCACCTTCCGATGCACCCCGGAGTCGAGCGACCCGAGGTAGATTCCCGTCCGATCCGGCACCCTGCTCCGGACGACGTAGAGGAAGCGGCGACCGTCCGGCAGGAACTCGGGCCAGCCGTGCTGATAATCCCCCGCCCCTTCGTCCAGCGTCGTCACGAACGCCCGCCCGGATCCGTTGGCCGCGACGCGGGCAATGCCGCCCGCGGCACCGAAGATCAGCACACCGTCGGTGTTCCAGTCGCCGCCGTGCGGCGCGGCGACATCCGTCAAAGTCTCGACACGGCCGCTCGCCACGTCGAGCACCTTCAACTTGTCGTTCGCAAAAAACCCGATCCGCGATGAATCCGGCGACCAGAAGGGTGTCTCGGTCGTCTCCGCCTGCTTGAACGCGCGCCCCTGCGGTGCGTTCAGCGGACGCAGCCAGAGCACGACGCGCCCGTCCACGGTCGTGCCAAAGACGACCGACCGTCCGTCTGGCGAGATCCTGGGCCAGGGGCCCGAGTTGAAGGGCGGACTGACCGTCAGACGGACGAGCGGGCCCGCCGCGATTGTCGGCGCGGGTCCGGAGCGCCACAGCCCGACGGCGGCCAGGATCACCGCGGTGGCTCCGAGCGCCCACCACCAGCGCCGTCTGGCGGCCCGCCGTTCCGTCCAGTCCTCACTCGGCGTCGAGGGCGTCCCGCTGCCGTGGGCCCCGAAAATCCCCGCGAGCGCATGCTCGAGCTCTCCGGCCGTATGGAACCGTTCCGCCGGATCGGCAGCCGACGCGCGTTCGACGATCTGGACGACGGGATCGGGCAACTCGGAGCGGATGTCGCGCAGTCGCACCCGCTCGCCGCCCGCGTGCTGGCGCCGAATCGTCGCGACATCGCCCCCTTCCACCGGATAGTGGCCGGACAGCAGGTAGAACAGCAGCACACCCAGACTGTAGATATCGGCGGTGAACGAGGCCGGGCGCCCCTCGAACACTTCGGGCGCGATGTAGAGAGGGGTGCCCGAAATCTCCGGCGCGCTCCGCGCGTCGGCCGCCTGCACGCCGCTGAAGTCCATGAGGACGATGCGGCCGCCGACTTCGCGCATGACGTTGTGCGCCTTGATATCGCCGTGCAGCAGGCCCGACCGGTGCAGGGCCGACAGCGCCCGGCAGAGATCGATGCCGATCCCGGCGACTTCCCTGGGGCTCATCGGTCCGCGCTCGCGCACGACGCTGGCGAGCGTTTCCCCCTCGATGAACTCCATCCATATCCCGACCTGGTCGCCGGCCGCCTCCGCACCGTAGACGGCCACGACGTTCGGGTGCCGGATGCGTGCGAGGTTGCGCGCCTCCTCGAGCGGCGCTCCCCGCGGCGCCTGCAGCAGGACCTTCAGCGCGACTTCGCGATCGAGCTGCGCGTCCCACGCCCGGTAGACGGTGCCGAACGCGCCCTGACCGACGGTCTCGAGCAGGACCAGCTCCCGCCAGGTGCCTGGTGCGTCCGCCTCACCCGGCGCAGCGGCGGGCTCCTCGACCTCATCGCCCACACGGTGCGCCTGGACCACGTCGGCCACCCGACGCAGCTCCGCCACCACCGATCGGCTCGCATCGCTCGCGCCGGACGGCACCGCGCTGTCCCAGTCCACGGCCCGGCCGTCGCAGACATCGTTTGCGAGCGCGATGAGCCAGGCGTCTTCAGGCGTGTCGGCCATGCCCCATGATTCCGGCCAGGCGAAGCAGGGCCCGGCTCACGGCCACGCGTGTCGACCCGACGGACGGCTTGCCGGCTAGTGCCGCGATCTCGGCGTAGTCGAGGCCGAGCTCCACCCGCGCGAGGATGAGCTCGCGGTCGGCTTCGGTGAGCTGCTGCAGGGCCGCATCGTACCGTTCCGCCGTTTCCCGCCCGACGGCCAGCTCGAAGGGCGACGGCTCCGGCGTGGCGCTGCCGGACGGCAGCTCCTCCCCCACCGGGCGCCGGTTCGCGCGCCGCACCGCGTCGGACACACGGTTCCTGACCGCCTGACACAGGTATGCGCAGAACGCCTGCTCGTGCTGCGGCGCGAACCCGTCAATCTTGCTGATGGAGTGCAGCAGCGTGTCCTGCACGATGTCTTCGGTATCGAGATGGTCTCTCGCCCATCCCGGCAGACGCCCGTGCGCCCAGCGCCTCAGGCGCGGCAGATACCGTGCGCACAGCTCATTGCGCGCCCGCTCGTCTCCCTGCTGGGCCCTGAGGAGCAGGGTCATGGAGGAGGAGACCACAGGCGCGCGCGACGAACGCGTGGCGGACGGGCCCTGAATCACAGGATGTCTTTCATCGGCGGCACGACTGAGCGCCCATGATAGCCCGGCCGGGTGGGTTTCGGGATCCACCCGCACGCCCGCCCATGCGCCTACGGGACGATGTCCACCCGGACGACGTGGCGGCCGACCTGCAACGTCAGCGTGGAGGGGTGATCGAGGCGCCCCCGGGCGTCGGAGATGCGGGCGCCGTCAATCCGGACGGCCCCCTGCTCGATCTTCCGCGACGCATCGCTGGCGGACGCCGCGAGCCCGCAGTCCACCATCACCAGGGCAATCCGGCGGGCTCCGTCGGGTCCGAGCGACACCTTCACGATCGGCATCGCAGAGGGATCGATCTCCTTCCGGGTGAACCGCCGCTCGAACTCGACGCCCGCGCGCGAGGCCTCGGCGGCGCCATGGAAATCGGCCACGATGGTAGTGGCCAGATCCACCTTGGCCTGCTTGGGATGCAGGTCTCCTCCGGCAACCCTCGCGCGCAGCGCTTCAATCTGCGGCGGCGTCAGGTCCGTCAGCAGCGTGTAGTACTTCCACATCAGATCATCCGAGACGGACATGAGCTTCCCGAACATCTCGCCGGGCGATTCCGCGACGCCGACGTAATTCCCCAGGCTCTTCGACATTTTCTCGACGCCGTCGAGCCCCTCGAGCAGCGGGGTCGTCATCACGATCTGCGGCGCAAGGTCGAACGACGGCATGAGGTCCCGGCCCACGTTCAGGTTCCACAATTGGTCGGTCCCCCCGAGCTCGACATCCGCTTCGAGCACGACCGAGTCGTATGCCTGCGCCAGTGGATACAGGAACTCGTGCACCGCAATCGGCTTCCCGGCCTCGAAGCGAGCCTTGAACTCGCGCCGCTCGAGCATCTGGGCGACGTTGTATCGCGCGGCCAGCTTGATCCAGCCGTAGCTGCCGAGCGGCTCGAGCCACTCGCTGTTGAACCGGACCACGGTCTTCTCCGGGTCGAGGATCTTGAAAATCTGCGCCTTGTAGGTCTCGGCGTTAGCCGCCACCTCCTCGGGCGTCAGCGGGGGCCGCGTCTTCGATCGCCCCGTGGGATCGCCGATGAGCGCGGTGAAGGCGCCGACGACATAGACCACGGTATGTCCGAGATCCTGAAAATGCTTCATCTTCCGGATGAGCACGGTGTGTCCCAGATGCAGATCCGGCGCCGTGGGGTCGAAGCCGACCTTCACGACCAGCGGCCGTCCGGTCGCGCCGGACCGCTCGAGCCGCGCGCGCAACTCCGTCACGCGCACGACGTCCACGCATCCCCTGGTCAGAAACTCGAGCTGTTCGTCGATGGTCATGGTCTGCCGCATTATAAGCGCCGGGTTCTTCACCAATCGCCGCGCATTTCGCAGCCGATGCGCCCCGCGCCCGCGCGGCGCGCTAACATATCGGCCGGATGCCCCGTTCCCCGAAATCCCGCGGCGTCAGCCGGCGCGATCTGCTGCGAGGCGTGGCGGCCGCCGCCATCGGGGCCGCGACCGGCGCGACAGCGCACGGGTACGTCTACGAGCGCCACCGCGTCGAAGTCACGCGCGAGACGCTCCCCGTCTCGGGGCTGCCCTCTGCGCTGGCGGGCCTGCGCGTAGGTCTCCTCACCGACCTGCACCGCAGCGATACCGTCCCGCACGCGCTCATCGCGCGCGCCGTCCAGCTCCTCATGCACGAGGCCCCCGACCTCATCGTCCTTGGCGGCGACTATGTGACGTGGGGCAGCCGCCGCTACGTCATCCCGGCGGCCGAGGCGCTCTCGCCGCTGTCGGCGCCCCACGGCGTCTTCGCCGTCCTCGGCAATCACGACGACGACCGCGACATGCCGGCAGCGTTGCAGGCTACGGGCGTCACCGTGCTGCGGGATGCACGCACGCGGCTGAAGATCCGCGGGGAGATTCTCGATCTCGCGGGGATTCGTTACTGGACGCGACGACCAGCCGACATTGCGCACGTGCTGCGCGGGGCCTCTCCCACGGTGGTGCTGCTCGCCCACAACCCGCTCCGGCTCACCGAGGCCGCGGCGCTCGGCGTGCCGCTGGTCCTCAGCGGGCACACGCACGGCGGACAGGTGGTGCTGCCGGGCATCGGGGCGGTCGCGGCGCGGGAGTTTCCGGTGATTGCCGGCAGGGGGCGTCTCGAGAGCACCGAGATCTTCGTCAGCCGCGGGGTGGGAACCGTCTACGTGCCGCTGCGCCTCAACTGTCCGCCCGAAGCGGCCATTCTCACGCTGCAGCCGGTCATGCCGATGGTGTGAGCGGCCGCACGAACCGCCGCCCCTCGATCCGCCATCCTCCGTCGAGCACGATCCCCACGGCGTCCGGATAGAGCCGATGCTCGACCTCCAGAATACGGGCCGACAGCCTCTCCGGCGTGTCGGCATCCAGTACGTCCACCGCCCCCTGGAGCACGATGGGCCCGGCGTCGAGCTCGCCCCTGACGAGGTGCACGGTGGCCCCGCTGACGCGCACCCCGTGCGCCAGCGCCTGCGCCTGGGCATCGATGCCCGGGAACGCCGGCAGCAGCGAAGGATGGATGTTCAGGATCGCGTCAGGGAAGGCCTCCAGCAGCGGTGCGCTCACGAGCCGCATGAAGCCCGCCAGACAGACGACGGCAACTCCCCGGCTCTCGAGCAGCCGCGCGAGCTCCGCGTCGTAGTCCGCCCGCGACGCAAAGGCGCGATGGTCGAGCACGAGGGTCTCGATCCCGGCCGCCTCGGCCCGGCGCAGCCCTTCAACCCCGGGCTTGTTGGAGATGACGACCGCGATCGACGCGTCGAGGCGCCCGTCGGCCACCGCGTCGATCAGCGCCTGGAGATTGCTGCCGCGCCCCGAGATCAGCACTCCGATGATGCGTCGTGGGCGCCCGGCCATCACGACTCAGCCCGCATAGACGACGCGCCCGTCGCCGGCCGCGACACGCCCGATCACGACGGCACCGGATTCTCCCGTCTCCGCCAGCGCGGACATGACGCTGTCGGTGTCGGAGGCCGCGCACACCAGCACCAGCCCGATCCCCATGTTGAAGGTGCGGAGCATGTCGCTCTCGGGCACGCGTCCGGCTTCCTGCAGAAACGTGAAGAGGGCCGGCGGCGTCCACGCCTGGCGATTCACGATCGGGCTCACACCGGCCGGAAAGATGCGCGGCAGGTTGTCCGTGAGCCCGCCGCCCGTGATGTGCGCCATCCCCTTGATGGCGCCGCCGGCGAGCAGCGGCCCGACGATCGGCAGATACGACCGGTGGGGCGCCAGCAGCGCGGCGCCCGCCGTGATGCCGAGCCCTGGCACGTCGGAGTCGATCCCGAGGCCGGCGATCTCGAACACGATCCGGCGGGCGAGCGAGTACCCGTTGGTGTGCAGCCCGGAGGACGGAATTCCGATCAGCGCGTCGCCTGGGGCGATCCGGCGACCGTCAATCAGACGCTCGCGCGCGACGACGCCCACGATGAAGCCGGCGACGTCGTACTCGCCGTCAGCGTAGAACCCCGGCATCTCCGCCGTCTCGCCACCGAGAAGCGCGCAGCCGTTCGCGCGGCACGCGGACGCCAGCCCGGCCACCACCTGCACGGCCACGGCGGGATCGAGGCGGCCGGTGGCCAGGTAGTCGAGGAAGAACAAGGGCTGCGCCCCCTGCACCAGGATGTCGTTCACGCAGTGATTGACGAGGTCGGCGCCGATAGTGTCGTGGACGCCGGCCATGAACGCGACCCGAAGCTTCGTGCCCACGCCGTCGGCGCTGGACACGAGGACGGGGTCGTTCACGCCCGCGCTATCGAGCCGGAACAGGCCGCCGAACGAGCCGATGTCGGATAGCACCCCGGGGGTGAACGTATCCCGGGCGAGGGAACGGATGCGCCGTACGACCTCGTGGCCCGCTTCGATGTCGACGCCCGCCTGCTTGTAATCCATCAGAACTCGAGGGTCTGAATGAGCGCGGCGGCGATCGTCCGGGTCGCCGATCCCTCCGGGGCGGCCCAGTACCCGCGACGGACGGCCGCGAAAAACCGTTCCTCGTCCAGATCCTCCTCGAGCATATCGAAGGCCTCGCCGAGCAGCCTGATGGCCGGCTTCGGATCCGTTTCTGCCTCGAGCGCCTTCAGCATGGCGGGGGTGTTCCGCAGCGCCACGGCGCCGAGCGCCAGCGCAATCGCCGCGCGCGCCGGATCGCGGCTGGGCGCACCGACCTCGATGAGCAACGCCGCCGACGCCTGATCGCCACGGACCGCCAGCGCCGAGAGCCCGGAGGCCGACGCGCGTAGAAGCTCCTGGTAGCCCGTCGTGGCCACCGCGAAGCGCAGCGACTCCGCCAGATAGCCCTGATGCGAGGAGCAGTTGACGCCAAGCAGACAGATCGCCGCCGCGATGGACGGCTGGATCTCCCTGGGGGCGGTCCGCTGCAGCGCCGCGAGCGTCTCGAGCGATCGCTTGTCGCCAATCTTCCCCATCGCCAGCACCGCATCGTCCTGCAGCGGGCCTTCGAGCTTCGCGACGGTGGTGACCGCCGGGAGGGCGGCCGCGACCTTGTAGTCGCCGACCGCTTCGATCACGACGCTCCGAAAGAAATCCTGCCCCTTCATCACGAGATCGGTGAGGAGATCGCGTGCGCGGGCATCGGAGGCGGACGCGGCCAGCGCACGCGTGAGCGCGGGACGGACGAACTCGGATTCCTCGCGCGGGAGCGCCGCGAGCAGGCGGGGCAGGATCGCCGGATCGGGGTGGTGCTCGAACCAGGCCAGCCCGACGGCACGGAGCCGGTCGTTGGTGTTGCCGAGAGCCTCGGCCATCACATCCTGGGTGCGCGGATCGTTGAAGCCCGACAGCAGAATCAGCGAGCGAAAGCGGACGTAGCCGTCCTTGTGCCCGGCAACCGCCGTGAGCAGCGCCGGCACGGCGTCCTGCGCCGGGGCCCTGCGGATGGTGCGCGCCGCGCCGGCACGCACCGCGTAATCAATCGTCGCGAGCCGATCGATGGCCGTCTGGAGCTGGGCGGCGGTGATCGGCGTGTCGCGCTGCTCGCGCGCAGGCCCCGCGCCCGGAGCCTGAGCCCGGAGCCCCCCAGGTGCAATGGTGATGAGGGTGAAGACGATGAACAGCGCACGCATCGGGATCAGTCGACCGACTTGAGCGCGAGCTGCAGATGCGAATGCTCGTTGCGGGGGAAGGCCACGGGATAGACGCCGGTGTAGCAGGAGGTGCAGTAGGAGCGCTGGTCGGAGCCGAGCGCGGCGCGCAGGCCCTCGAGGCTCAGATAGGCGATGGAATCGGCCCCCACGTACTTGCGAATTTCCTCGATTGTGTGAGTGGCCCCTATGAGCTCGGCGCGGCTCGGCGTGTCCACGCCATAGAAACAGGGGGAGATGGTCGGCGGGCAACTGATGCGCAGGTGCACTTCCCGGGCCCCGGCCGCCTTGACCATCTTCACGATCTTGCGGCTCGTCGTCCCGCGCACCAGCGAGTCGTCCACCAGCACCACGCTCTTACCTTCGAGGATGCTGCGGACAGGGTTCAGCTTCACCTTCACGCCGAAATGCCGGATCGACTGCTGCGGCTGGATGAAGGTCCGGCCCACGTAGTGATTGCGGATCAGGCCCATGCGGAGCGGCAGCCTGGACTGCTCCGCGAACCCGGTCGCCGCACAGACGCCCGAGTCCGGAATCGGCACGACGACGTCGGCATCGGCCGGAGCCTCGCGGGCCAGGACGCGGCCCAGCTCCGTGCGCACATCGTTCACGCTCCGGCCGAAGACGTAGCTGTCGGGCCGGGCGAAGTAGACGTGCTCGAACACGCACTGCGAGAGCATCGGCGCCGGCGGGAAAGCCTGGATGGAACGGATGCCCCCCGCGCTGATGACGACAACTTCCCCGGGCGCGACATCGCGGACGTAGGTGGCGCCGATGAGATCCAGGGCGCAGGTCTCCGACGAAACGATCCACGCGTCACCGAGCTTGCCGAGCGCGAGCGGGCGGAAACCGTTCGGGTCCCGGACGGCGATCAGGCGATCCTTCGTCAGCAGCGCCAGCGAAAAGGCGCCGCGGATCTGCGCTATCGATTCGATGAGTGCGTCTTCGACAGCCGAGGCCTTTGCCCGCGCATACAGGTGCAGCAGCACTTCGGTATCGCTGCTCGTCTGGAAGATTGACCCGCTTCGCACGAGCTCATCGCGAAGCTCGCCGGCATTGACCAGGTTCCCGTTGTGGGCGACGGCGATCTGGCCGTGGGCGCAGTCGATCAGAAAAGGCTGTGCGTTGTAGAGGAGGCTGCCGCCGGCCGTCGAGTAGCGCGTGTGGCCAATCGCCAGGTGCCCCGGCAGCCCTTCGAGCGCCGCCTCGTCGAATACGTCCGCCACGTGCCCCATCGCCCGCGAGGCCCGCATGCGTGCACCGTCGGCCGTCACGATCCCGGCGCTCTCCTGCCCTCGATGCTGCAGGGCATACAGGCCGAGGTACGTGAGATTGGCGGCCTCGGGGTTGCCGAAGATGCCGAACACGCCGCATTCGTCCTTGAATTTGTCGAGCATCGGTCCTCGGGGGTGCTTATTCTACGCCGACGCGCGCCGGAAATACCGCTCTATCGATCCGTTCCACACCTGCTCGGCCTCGGCGATCGTGGCGTCGATGGCGGTGGTCCCGGCCACTCCGATCCGGATGCGCGCGCCACCGGTCTGACCGATCGCCCGCGCGGGGACGCCCGCGTCCGCCGCCATCCGCATCAGCGCCTCCAGATCTCCGGGGCGTACCGACACGACGACGCGCGAGGCAGACTCACCGAAAAGTGTCGCGACGGCCGGGTCGGCGCCATCCGCCGGCGCCAGATCCACGTCAACGCCGACGCCGACGCTGTCGAACGCACACTCCGCGAGTGTAACGGCGATGCCCCCGTCGGAGCAGTCGTGCGCCGATCGCAGCAGGCCCGCCGCCGCGGCCCGCGGCAGCAGCGTGAGGAGCGCCCGCTCGCGCGCGAGGTCGAGCTGCGGGGGCTCCCCCTGCGCCAGCCCGTACACGACCTTCAGGTACTCGCTGCCGCCAAGCTCGCCGAAGCTTTCGCCCAGCAGCACGACGGCGTCTCCCGCTCCCTTGAAGGGCCGCGACACCGCATGCGCCGCATCGTCCATCACACCGACGACCCCGATGATCGGCGTCGGGTAGATCGCCTCGCCGTTGGTCTCGTTGTAGAGGCTCACGTTCCCGCCGGTGATCGGGACGTCGAGCGCCCGGCAGGCCTCGGAGATGCCCTCAATCGCCTCGACGAGCTGCCACATGGTCTCGGGACGCTCGGGATTGCCGAAGTTCAGACAGTTGGTCGCGCCGATCGGCGTCGCGCCCGCGCAGGCGACATTGCGCGCCGCTTCGGCAACCGCCAGCATCGCCCCGCGGCGCGGATCGAGGTAGCAGTACCGTCCGTTGCCATCGACCGACAGCGCCAGCGCGCGTGCCGTCCCTTTGATGCGGACCACGCCGGCCCCCATGCCGGCCAGCACGATGCTGTTGGTGCGGACCATGTGGTCGTACTGGCGGTAGACCCACCGTTTGCTCGCGACCGTCGGGGAGGCGAGGACGGCAAGAAACGATGCGCGGACGTCGCGCGGGGCAAGGTCCTTCGGGTCGAACCGGCGCACGGTGTCGAGGTAGGCGGGCCGTGCGGTCGGACGGTCGTAGACAGGGGCCTCGTCCACCAGGGCGGTATTCGGGATCTCGGCGACGACGACGCCGTGATCCTTGACGCGCATGATCCCGTCGTTCGTCACGTACCCGATGTGCGCCGCGTGGAGGTCCCACTTCTCGAACACCTGCTCGACGTCGGCCTCGCGGCCCTTCTTGACGCAGAGCAGCATGCGCTCCTGCGACTCCGACAGCATGATCTCGTAGGGCGTCATGCCGGTCTCGCGCTGCGGCACGTGCATGACGTCGATTTCGATGCCGGCGCCGCCGCGGGACCCCATCTCGCACGTCGAACACGTGAGCCCGGCGGCCCCCATGTCCTGCACCCCGATCAGCGCGTCGGTCTGCATCAGCTCGAGACAGGCCTCGAGCAGCAGCTTCTCCATGAACGGGTCGCCGACCTGCACGGCCGGCCGCTTCTCCGCTGACTTGTCGTCGAACTCCGCCGACGCCATCGTCGCGCCATGGATGCCGTCGCGGCCGGTCTTCGAGCCGACGTAGTAGACCGGGTTGCCGCTGCCCGACGCGCTGCCGAGCACGAGCGCGTCCGCGCGCGCGATGCCGAGACAGAAAACGTTGACGAGGGGATTGCCGGCGTAGCGTTCGTCGAAGGCAATCTCGCCGCCGACCGTCGGGATGCCGATGCTGTTGCCGTAGCCCGCGATCCCGGCGACCACACCTTCGACCGTCCGCCGGGTGCGCGCGGCTTCCGCGCCGTCCATGTCGCCGAAGCGCAGCGAGTTCATCAGCGCGATCGGCCGGGCCCCCATCGTGAAGATGTCGCGGATGATCCCGCCGACGCCTGTCGCCGCCCCCTGATACGGCTCGATGAACGACGGATGGTTGTGCGACTCGATCTTGAAGACCGCGGCCAGGCCGTCGCCGATATCGACCGCCCCGGCATTCTCGCCGGGGCCCTGCAGCACACGCGGCCCGCGGGTGGGCAGCTTCCGCAGATGCATCCGTGAGCTCTTGTAGCTGCAGTGCTCGGACCACCTCACCGAGAAGATGCCCAGCTCGGTGATCGACGGCTCGCGGCCGAGGGCGCTCACGATGCGGTCGTACTCGTCCGGCTTGAGGCCGTGGCGTTCGAGAAGGGCGGAGTCGGCTCGGCTCATGACTGAAGTGCCCCCTGTCCGGCGAGGGCGCCGACAACGGATTCGAAGAGGATCAGGCCGTCGGCGCTGCCCAGGGCAGGCTCGCACGCCCGCTCCGGATGCGGCATCAGCCCGACGACATTGCGCCGCTCGTTGCAGATGCCGGCGATCCCGTTCAGCGCGCCATTCGGATTGGCCGCGTCGGTCACCTGCCCGGCCGGGTCGCAGTAGCGGAAGACGACGCGGCGCGACGCCTCCAGCGCGGCGATGGCGTCCGGCTCGGCGTAGTAGTTCCCCTCGCCATGGGCGATCGGAATGCGGAGCACCTGGCCGGCCGCCGCCAGGCGCGTGAACGGCGTGTCCGTCTGTTCCACGCGGATCGAGACGTGCTCGCAGTGGAACTTCAGGTCGCGGTTGCGCAGCATCGCTCCTGGCAGGAGCCCCGCTTCGCACAGGATTTGAAAGCCGTTGCAGATGCCCAGCACGGGACCGCCGCCCTCCGCGAACGCGCGCACGGCGCCCATCACCGGAGAGAATCGGGCGATGGCGCCGGTTCGCAGGTAGTCGCCGTGAGAAAAGCCGCCCGGGAGCACGACGACGTCAGCTCCCTTGAGGTCCGTGTCCTTGTGCCAGACGAACTCGGCATCCTGTCCGAGCACATGCCGGGCGACATGGTAGGCGTCGTGGTCGCAGTTGGATCCGGGAAAGACGACGATGCTGAACTTCATGTGGTTCCTTGCAGCGACGCAGAAGAGCCGATGATCTGCCCGCAGCCGGCGCGCTATTCGATCTCGACGCGGTAGCTCTCGATCACCGGGTTCGCGAGCAGTTTGTCCGCCACTTCCGACGCGAGCGCGCGCGCCCTGTCGGCCGACGCCGCGGCGATCTCGAGCTCGAAATACTTGCCCTGCCGCACGTCGCCGACGCCCGTGTAGCCGAGCGAATGGAGCGCTTCGGCGATGGTCTGCCCCTGCGGATCGAACACCGACGGTTTCAACGTGACGAACACGCGCGCTTTCATAGGCGGCTTCCAGCTTCCAGCTCCCGGTGTGAGGTGCCCGGAAGGCTTCCAAAGACGCGGGCGAAGATCGCGTCCACGTTACGCATCTGATCCTGGAGATCGAACGCCTTCTCGATCTCGGCCGGCGTCAGCACTCCCGCGAGATCGGCGTCGGCGAGCAGGAGCGTCTTGAAATCCTTGTGCTCGTGGAACGAGCGCATGGCATTGCGCTGCACCCAGTCGTAGGCCTGTTCGCGCGAAATCCCCCGCCGCGCGAGTTCGAGGAGGACCGTGCCGGAAAAGACGACCCCGCGGGAGCGATTCAGATTCTCCAGCATCCGGTCCGGGTACACGACCATGCCGCGGACAATGCGGGTGAAGCGGCGGATCATGTGATCGAGCGCGATGAAGCTGTCGGGGAGGATGACGCGCTCGACCGACGAGTGCGAGATATCGCGCTCGTGCCAGAGGGCGACGTTCTCGAGGGCCGCCATCGCGTTGGCGCGCACGAGCCGGGCGAGCCCCGTGATCTGCTCGCAGCCGATCGGATTGCGCTTGTGCGGCATCGCCGAGGAGCCTTTCTGCCCCTTGGCGAACGGCTCCTCGACCTCGCCGATCTCCGTTTTCTGGAGGCCCCGGATCTCGAGTGCGAACTTCTCGAGCGAGGCAGCGGCGATCGCGAGCGTGGACATGAGCTCCGCATGCCGATCGCGCTGGATCACCTGCGACGAGACGGGCGCGGGCTGGAGACCGAGGCGTGCGCACACGCCCGCTTCGATGGACGGGTCCAGATGCGCGAAAGTGCCGACCGCCCCTGAGATCTTGCCCACAGAGATGGCGTCGCGCGCGCGGAGCAGGCGGTCGAGGCTGCGCTGGAGCTCGGCGTACCAGAGCGCGAGCTTGAGGCCGAACGTCATCGGCTCGGCGTGCACGCCGTGCGTGCGGCCGATCATCGGAGTCATGCGGTGTTCGTGGGCGCGCGTGCGCACCGCGTCCATCAGTCCAGCCAGGCCCTTGACGATGAGTTCCGTGGCTTCGCGCATCTGGAGGGCCTGTGCCGTGTCCACGACGTCCGACGAGGTGAGCCCGAAGTGCAGCCAGCGCGCCGAGGGCCCCACGTGCTCCGCGACGGCGGTGGTGAAGGCAATGACGTCGTGCTGCGT
>JANPJN010000414.1:0-6261 GCA_031425515.1 Acidobacteriota bacterium
CCGCGCTGGGAGGAGATGCTCGGCATCGGCGGCCCGGCCGGCTTCACCGGCGCGCCCGGACCGCGCTGATGGATCCCGTCGCGTCGTGGCACGCGCTGCTGCGGCCGGAGGTCGAGCTCGCGCCGGCTTTCACCGCCGCGCTCACCGCCGCCATGCGCGAGCGGAAGCTCACCTTCGGCGACCGGATCACCTGCCCGTTTCTCCGGCCGTTCTTTCTCACCGAGGCCGACGAGGCGCGGATGCGGGAGGCGGCCGAACGCATCGCGGCACTCGGCGAGAAGGTCACCGCGGCGGCGCTCGAGTCTCCGTCAATCTTCGAGCAACTGGGGCTGACTGAGTCTGAAGAGGCGCTCGTGCGAGTGGAACCGGGCTACGCCTGCGCGAGCACCGCATCCAGGCTTGACGCGTTCCTGCTGCCGGACTCAATCCATTTCGCCGAGTACAACGCCGAGTCCCCCGCGGGCCTGGCCTACACCGAGCGGCTGTGCGAGGTGTTCGACGGGCTCGACGTGATGGCGACGTTTCGCGAGGGTCGCACGGTGCGCTTCCATCGCACGATGCCGCCGCTGCTCGACGCGCTGCTGGCGAGCTACGCTGACTGGGGCGGCACCGCCAGCCCTCCGGTTGTCGCGATCGTGGACTGGCGGAACGTGCCGACCTGGACCGAGTTCGAGATCCTCGCCGAGACCTTCTCGGCGCGCGGGGTTCCGACCCTGATCTGCGATCCGCGCGACCTGTCGTTCGACGGCCGCACGCTCTCGGCCGGGCGTCGGCGGATCGATCTGGTGTACCGCCGCGTGCTGACGAACGATGTTCTCGCGCGGCCGGACGACTGCGCCGCGCTCCTGGCGGCCTACCGCGCGCGTGCGGTCTGCGTGGCCAACACCTTCCGCTGCAAGCTCGCCCACAAGAAGGCGTTCTTTGCCGTGCTCACCGACGAGCGGAACGCCGGGCTCTTCACCGCTGCCGATCGCGCGGCCATTCGCGCGCACGTGCCGTGGACGCGCGTCATCGCGGACGCCGGCGAGGTGGGTGACGGCCGCCGCGCCAGCCTGCTCCGGCTTGCCGAAGACGGCCGCGAACGGATGGTCCTGAAACCGAACGACGAGTACGGTGGCACGGGTGTGCACCTCGGTTGGGAGATGTCACCCGGCGACTGGTCCGCCGCGCTCGGCCGGGCGCTCGCCGATCCTCCCGGCTCGTGGGTCATTCAGGAGCGGATCTCCGTGCGCCGCGAGGTGTTCCCGCAGTTCGACGCCGCCGGCGCCGTCACGATGCGCGAGATGCTCGTGGACGTCGCCCCCTATCTCTTCCGCGGGCGCATGACGGGCTACCTGACGCGTCTTAGCGCAACCGGTCTGGCGAACGTGACTTCTGGCGGCGGCCAGGTCCCGGCCTTTGTCGTCGGCGCGTAGCAGCTCCAGCCTGGACGATCTTCATCCGTTCACGCGGTATCCCTGGGGTCGAACCGGTCGTTGCGTGCTGTCTCGCCTCTGGGCTCTCGACTCAGGACGCGGGGCTCCTCCCGGTCTTTGCCAATGAGCTTCATCGCCAGTGCCACCATCGCCCCCACATCCGCGACGTTGGCGGGCAGGACGATCGTGTTGCTCGCCTTCGCGAGCTCGCCGAACTGGCCGATGTACTGCTCTGCCACGCGCAGTTGCACCGCCTCCTGGCCCCCCGGCAGCGTGATGGCTTCCGCAACACTGCGAATGCCCGCGGCCGTGGCGGTCGCAACCGAGGTAATGGCGGCGGCCTCTCCTTCCGCCTCGTTGATCTGCTGCGTCTTGCGCGCCTCAGACTGCTTGATCACTTCCTGCTTCATCCCTTCGGCCGTGTTGATGGACGCGTCGCGCGTGCCTTCGGACGTGAGGATGACCGCGCGCTTCTCGCGCTCGGCGCGCATCTGCTTTTCCATCGCGGCGAGAATGTCGGCCGGCGGCGTGATGTTCTTGATTTCGTAGCGCAGCACCTTCACACCCCACGCTTCCGACGCCTTGTCGAGCTCGCTGACGACCTGTGTGTTGATGTTCGTGCGCTCCTCGAACGTCCGGTCGAGATCGATCTTCCCCACTTCGCTGCGAAGCGTCGTCTGGGCAAGCTGGCTGATCGCGAACATGTAATCCGTGATGCCGTAGGACGCACGTTCGGGATTCAGCACCTTCAGGTACAGCACGCCGTCGACGCCCACCTGCACGTTGTCCCGTGTGATGCAGACCTGCGCCGGGATGTCTACCGCTATCTCCTTCAACGAATGGCGGTATCGGATGACGTCGACGAACGGCAGCAGCACGTGGAAGCCGGCATTGAGGATGCCGTGAAAACGCCCGAGGCGTTCGACGACGAACGCGCTCTGCTGCGGCACCACCACCGCGGTCTTCGCGACGATGACGAGCACGAGGAGCGCGAGGATGAGCCCCGCGAGAAGGCCGCCGGTCATGAGCGCTCTCTTTCTGGTTTCAGAAGAATCATCAGGCGATCGACGGCAACGACCGTGCACCGCTGGCCGCGCACCAGGGTCGCCGTGTGCTGGTTTCTCGCCGACCACACGGAGCCGCGCAGCTCGGCGCGGCCGACGGCAGTGGCGGCGATATCCTCCAGTGGAACGGCGATATCTCCCACCATCGAATCGACGTCCCTGCCCGGGCCGTCGAGCTGCATCCACTTCATCAGCGGGCCGCGAAACACGAGCAGCGAGACGATGGAAATGCTCGAAAAGAGCACGAGCTGGACCCAGACCGGCCCCGCCCAGTCGAGCACGTGAAGGCCAGCTATCACCAGGGCGGCGATGCCGAAAAAGATGACGTAGAACCCGCCGGACGCCGCCATTTCGAGGGCGACGAGGATGGCGCCGATGACGAGCCAGTGCCACCACAGCATGAGCGGCATTGTAGTCGTAGTGCGCCTGCTCCTCGCGGTTTAGCCGGACGGGGCTGATACAATTTTCGGACGATGATGTTCGGTTCCGCGGCCTTCGATCTGCTGCCGGGCGCCCGCAATGCGGTGAGCACGTGCCTCGCGATTCGGCCCGGGGAGCGCGTGGCGCTCGTCGCGGACGCCGAGAGCCGGGACGTGGCGGCCAGTCTGGAGCAGGCGCTCGCCGAGGCGGGAGCCCTGGCGGACTGCGTCTTGATCGAGTCTGTCTCGCCGCGGCCGATGACGACCGCCCCGGTCGCCGTGCTGGATGCACTCGGGCGCGCGGACGCCGGCATTCTCTGCGTGCAGCCGCAGGAGGGGGAGCTCCCCGCGCGCATGGCGATTGTCGGGCTCATCGAGCAGCGGCGGATCCGTTACGCGCACATGATTGGCGTGACGCCGAGGATCATGCGCGAGGGGATGCGCGCCGATTACCGGCAGGTCGATCGCCTCAGTCGGCAGCTCTGCGAGCGGATGGATCGGGCCCGGAAGCTGACTGTCCGCACGCCTGCCGGCACCGATTTCACCGCGACGTTCGACCCGGCGCTGGCGTGGGTGAAGACCAGCGGCCTCATCAACCCGCGGTACTGGTCCAATCTTCCGGCCGGCGAAGTGTTCACGACGCCGCGATCGGTGGATGGCACGTTCGTCTGCGATGGCACGGCCGGTGATTACTTCAACGCCAAGTACGGCATCCTCGAGCGGACGCCGCTCGTGCTGGAGATCCGTGAGGGACGGCTGACGTCGGCGCGGTGCGCGCGCGCGGACATCCAGGACGACTTCTGGCGCTACTGCCACACCGACGCGCACAGCGACCGCGTGGGGGAGCTCGCGTTCGGGACCAACCTGGGGCTGCGCGAGATGATCGGCATCCTGCTGCAGGACGAGAAGGTCCCCGGTGTCCACCTGGCGTTCGGCGACCCGTACGGCAGCCAGACCGGTGCGGACTGGAAATCGCGCACGCACGTGGACGTGCTGACGCGCGGGTGCGACGTGTGGATAGACGAGGAGCAGGTGATTGCGGCGGGGCAGTATCTGCTGGAAAAGTTCGACCTCGCGCGGACGTGAGCGCGCGCGGACGTCCGGGCCTACCAGCGCGAGATGTATTCCCTCAGTTGTGCCTTCCAGTAGACCCAGTCGTGGCCTCCCTGCCAGCCCCAGTCGTCCAGATGGTGCGCGATGCCGCGGCGGCGCAGGACGTCCGACATCGCGTAGGTGTACTCGCTTTTCTCGTAGGGCCCTGAGCCTGTCGCCAGGCGGATCTCGCAGGAAGCCAGGTGGTCGAGGTACCAGCGGTCGGTGAGCCCTGCGATGTAGTCCACCGGGTTCTGGAAGTAGAAGTTGTCGTCGTACATGCCCCCCATCAGTCCGCGCAGATCGTAGATCCCGGAGAGGGCGTAGCAGCGCTTCACGATGTTCGGAACATGGAAGAGCGTGTTGAGCGCGTGGTACGCGCCAAGCGAGGCGCCCATCGAGGAGATCGCGACGTCGCGTGACCGGCAGCTGTCCTGGACGAACGGGATCACCTCGTCGCGGATGTACTCGTCGAACATCCGCTGGCGCCAGCTTCGGTGGAACGGGTGCGCGCCATCATTCAGGAAGGACTCGTGGTTGTTCGAGCCCACGCAGTAGACCTTCACGCGGCCGGCCTCGATGAAATCTCCGATGGCCTCGAGCAGTCCCTGCCGCTGGAGCTCCCATTCGTCGCCGTGGCTCGTGGGAAATGCCAGCAGGGGCGGGCCCCAGTGGCCGAACACGGCGACCCCCATGTCGTGGCCGAGGCGCGGGGAGTACCAGACGTGGTGGGATGGGGGCATGGGGCAGCGCTCAGCTTACAGCTCTCAGCTTTCAGCTCTATTTTCGGGTCGCGATGACCAGGCCGTCGTAGCCCTTGGCGCCGACGGTCTGGAGGGCGGTGGCGGTGACCTGCGGCTCGTGTTCGAGGCGTTCGAAGAAGCGCCGCATCGCGATCACGCTGGGGTCCGACGATCCCGCGTCGGCGACCGCCCCGTCGCGGACGACGTTGTCCACGACGATGACGGAGCCGGGCCGGGAGAGGGTGAGGGCCCAGTCGAAGTAGGTGAGCGTGTTGATCTTGTCGGCGTCGATGAAGACCATGTCGAACGGCGCCGGCCGTTCCGCGGCGATGGTCCTGAGGGTCTCCGCAGCGGGGCCAAGGCGAATGTCCACGACAGCGTCGAGCCCCGCGTGGGCGATGTTGGCTCTGGCGACGGCAGCGTGCGCCGGATCGGCCTCGAGTGTGATGAGCCGTCCGCCCTCTGGCAGCGCGCGCGCCATCCAGATGGTGCTGTAGCCGCCGAGCGTACCGATCTCGAGGATCCTCCGCGCGCCGCAGAGATGCGCGAGCATCTGGAGCAGCCGTCCCTGCATCGGGGAGACGCTGATCGCCGGCATCCCCGCCGTTTCTGTCGCGGCGAGCGCCCCGTCGAGCGCGGCGTCCGCGGGCATGAGGCGGTCGCACAGATATTGGTCTACGCGGGTCCAGGTGTCGGTCATGGTCATCAGCGATCAGCTCTCAGCTATGAGTTCCCGGCTCCCAGCTTCAGCTGCCAGTTCCCGGCTTCCACGATCAGTTTTCAGTTCTCGGCTTTCGGCCAGCAGCTTGCTGCTCCGCCTTCTTTACCCTCGTTCGCGCTGACCCCTTCGCCATCCTGTTCTGCCACGCCACGGTCAGCGCCTCGCCGAGCGTCTCTTCATCCACCGCCTCCAGATGCACTCGCGTGCACCCGGATCGCCCCCACGCGCCGCTCTCCGGCTGGAACATCGACGGATGTTCACGGACGAACGTCTGCTGCTGGTCTGGAGTGAGCACGACCATCCCTCCGGTCTGGTCGTGGTTCAGACTGGCGAAAATCCGGCCGTTGACGCGAAAGTCGGGGTGCCCCATGTGGGCGCCCTCGATGGCGTCACGCATGCCGAGCACGATGCGGCGAAAGTCGCTGGCGTTCTGCATGAGGTCCCCATTCTGGCTGCCGACCCGACAGGGGTCTTGTCTACTTCGCGCTCCTTCCTTCCAACTTTCGTCCCGGTCTCGCCCCGGTGTGCTCCCCTCCGGCGAGCACATGGACACCGTTGACGAACACCTCCCGCACGCCCACGGCGTACTGGTGCGGCCGCTCGAAGGTGGCCCGGTCGGCGATGGTGGCGGGATCGAAGACGACGATGTCGGCGTACATGCCCGCGCGGAGGAAGCCGCGGCCGTCGAGCCGCAGGTTGGAGGCCGGCAAGCCGCTCAGCTTACGCACGGCCTCCTGGAGCGTCAGCACTTTCTCGTCGCGCACGTATTTGCCGAGCACGCGCGCGAAGTTGCCGTAGGCGCGCGGG
>JANPJN010000415.1:0-1574 GCA_031425515.1 Acidobacteriota bacterium
GCCGAAATGTTCCTCATGTTCCGTCTGCACCGTCCCGACGTCCTCCCGGTCGGCGATCTCGGCATCGTGAATGCGATCACGAACGTCTACCGCCTCCGGAAGAAACCGACCGCCGAACGCATCCGCAAGATTGGCGAAGCGTGGCGCCCGTACCGCTCCGTCGCCTCCTGGTATCTCTGGCGAAGTCTCGACAATGAACCCTGAGTCCTTCACGCGAGCTTGCACGCACATGACGCGAATCATTCCAGTCTGCCTTCTTCTTGCGCTGTCGGTCGTCCACGCGCAACAGCCCGACTCCAAAGAGAAGCCGGCGACCGCCGACAAGGACAAGTGGGATATCACGGCGGATCTGGGTCCGACGACGAAGCTGGCGTTCGAGACGTCCGAGGGGACGTGGATGAACGTCGACGTGAGTCCTGACGGCCGTCGCATCGTCTTCGACCTGCTCGGGGATCTTTACGTGATGCCGATCGGCGGGAGCGGCGCCTCGCCGGCCGAGCGGCTGACGAGCGGTCCGGCGTTCGATATGCAGCCGCGGTTCAGTCCGGACGGCGCGCGGATCGCGTTCTCGTCCGACAGGGACGGCCTGTGGAACATCTGGACGATTGCCGCCGACGGGAAAGATGCGCGTCAGGTGTCGAAGGAGAAGCGCTGGTTCATCAACAGCCCCGCGTGGGCGCCTGACGGGAACTACATCTTCGCCAGGCGGCATTTCGTGAAGGAGCGGTCGCTCGGCGCCGGCGAGATCTGGATGTTCCACGCGAACGGGTCCGACGGTTTGCAGGTGACCGAGAAGAACGGCTTCCAGAAGGACGCCGGCGAGCCGGCGGCCTCGGCCGACGGGCGCTACCTCTATTACAGCAAGGACGTCACGCCCGGTCAGACGTTCGAATACAACAAGGATCCGAACGGGCTGATCTACGCCATCTTCCAGCGCGATCTCACGACCGGCCGCGAGCGGCGCATCGTGAGCGTCCAGGGAGGATCCGTCACGCCTCGGCCGTCGCCGGATGGCAAATCGCTCGCGTTCATCCGTCGGGTCCGGCTCCAGAGCAAGCTGTACGTGCGCGATCTCGAGACCGGCCGCGACCGCGTCGTCTTCGAGCATCTCGACAAGGATCTTCAGGAGGCGTGGGCCGTTCACGGCCTGTATCCGCAGTACGCGTGGATGCCCGACGGCAAGTCCATCGTCGTCTGGGGCGAGGGAAAGATCTGGCGGGCCGATGTGGCGGGCGGTGCGCCAGCGGTCGTGCCGTTCACCGCGAAGGTGGAGCAGACGCTGAACGATGCCGTGCGCTTTCCGCAGAAGGTGTTCACGCCCGACTTCGCGGTGAAGATGCTGCGGGATGTCGAGGTGTCGCCGGACGGCAGACAGGTGGCCTACGGCGCGCTCGGCAGGATCTACGTTCGTCCGCTGCCGTCCGGTGAGCCGAAGCCGGTCACGGGCACCGACGGCTTCGCGTTCGATCCCGCGTGGTCGGCCGACAGCCAGTCCCTCGTGTACACGACCTGGAGCGACAGCGCGTATGGGCGCGTGCGGGTGATGAAGGCGGACGGCAGCGGCGGGAGCGATG
>JANPJN010000416.1:0-2268 GCA_031425515.1 Acidobacteriota bacterium
CAGGTCGCCTACGAGCTCACGGCGCGGCCCGCCTTCGAGGTCCCTGAATTTCTCTTGAGGCGGCTGTTGAAACGGGACTCGACCCGGATGATCCAGCTGCTGGCCGCCGAGATCGCAGCACGGCATTAGCGGGGCCTTCGCCAGTGCTGACCGCCAGCGCCACGGAGTTCAGCCGAGAATCGTGACGAATTGCGCCACACGAGTCCGCTGAGCTTGACGCGATCGCTATCAGTCCCCACAATCAGATCCTCCCCGCGCTCTCTTTCTCCACGTCAATTCGGCGGAACCTCTCCAGGTGGGAAGCGTGATGAATCGTCGTCTGCTCGCTGTCGTATTGGCGGCGGCAGTATTCGCAGGACCGGTCGCGGAGGCGCAGACGCTCGAACCCGACGGAGCGAGCCCCCACGGACGCTTCACGCGATACCTCGCAAGTGCCGGCACCGGGCAGGCCTTCCGGGTAGCCATCGCCAATCCAGGCAGTCGCGCGGCTACAGTCCGTCTGACGTTCACGAGCGCCACCGGCATTCCGATTCGCCACACCCTGCGGTTAGGACCTTCGTCACGTGCCACGATCGATCCCCGCCGGTTTCCCGGGCTCGAGGCGACCGGGTTCGACACGATCGTCGAGTCGGATCGGGAGGTCGTCGTAGACAGCGCCTTCTCGAGGGACGGCGTCGCGTTCGCGAGCCACGGAGAGACGAGCGCCGCGGGCCCCTCCCATACGTGGTTCCTGAGCGAGGGGGCCACCCACTCTGGCCTCAACCTGTTCTACGTGATTCACAACCCGGCCGCGAGCCCGGCCGACGTGCGCGTGCGCTACCTGCTCCCGGCACCACGGCGATCGCTGACGAAGACGTATCGGGTGCCCGCCGGCAACCGGTACACCATCTGGGTGAACGCCGAGGCCAGGTCGGATCCGGCGCTGGCCGGCCTGTCGGCCACCGACGTGTCGGCGGCGATCTCCGCCTCCACGCAGGTGTTCGTCGAACGCGTGTCGTACCGGGATCGCGACGGCCATTCGTTCGCCGTCGGGCACGAAAGCGCCGGCGCCACGGCGCCAGCCACCTCCTGGCTGTTTGCCGAGGGTTCGACCGGCGCGTTCTTCGACATGTATCTCGCGCTCGCGAACCCCGGCAGCGAGTCGGCCCGGGTGGAGGCGACCTACTCGACCGACTCAGGCCGGATCGTGCGCAGGCAGTACATGCTCCCGGCTGCCGGCAGACTCTCCATCCGCGTAGACAGCGAGGATCCCGGGCTCGCCGATGCGAAGGTCTCGACGACGCTGCGATCGATTGACGGAACTCCCTTCGTGGCGGAACGAACCATCCGATGGACCATCCCGGGCGGTGACGGTCGGGAGGACTCCCACGCTGGCGCGGGGACGACGGCCACGGCGTCGCGCTGGGCGATTGCCGAAGGCGAAGCCGGCGGGGCCTCGGCCACCGACACGGTCGTCCGTGTGACGAATACCCTTTCGACGCCAGCCCTCGCCCGCATCACGCTGCTCTTCGAGGATGGCTCGTCGGTGGAGAAGGCTGTCGGCATGCAGCCATTCAGCCACACGCGTCTGAGCCTCGCGCGAGAGTTCCCGTCGGCAGACGGCCGCAGATTCGCGGTGGTGGCGGACGGCGGGCCCGGCGCGGCCCTGCTGATGGAATGGGCCATGTACCCCGCCGCGACGACAGCCGAATGGGAACCCGCGATCAACGCCCTCGCGACACCACTCGAACCATTGTCAGAAGACGACTCGGCATCGGCGCGTCAGTCGCCCGGCATGCTCGCGCTGACCGACGCGGACAGTCCCTTGCGCACGAGCGCGCCCGCCGCACAGCAGACCTCCGGTGGTGGTCCCGACGCTCCGCCTTCGATACCGGCCACGTCTGCCCCTGGAGCGGCGACCTTCAACCTCCAGGTGGCGACCGACGCCTCCCCCGACCTCACCGACCTCCCGCGCTTCGTGAGCAGCATGACGTCCCGCTGGGCGACGAGCCAGGAGAAGGTCTGGGCGCTGTTCTACTGGAGCCACATCCTCAAGCGGCAGACGGTGCCGATGGTCCTCCATGGATTCGAGCTCACGGATCCCATCCGCAACTTCGCGGACTATGGCTTCACGATGTGCAGTACGGTCACGGGGATCAACCAGTCGCTCTACGAAGCCATCGGCCTCCGGCATCAGTACTGGGACATCTGCAATCACACGGTCTCCGCGGTCGAGTACGACGGCTCGTTCCACATGGTGGACAGTTCGATGTCGAACCTGGTGACGAG
>JANPJN010000417.1:0-2997 GCA_031425515.1 Acidobacteriota bacterium
GGCTTTCTCGGCGGCCAGCAGCCCCTCCCACCTGCACATCTGATCTTCAACCGAGCACCGGTCGAAGTGCGCCCGTGCCGCCGGAATATCCCGCCTGGCGACGGCCAGCTCCCCGCGCCCGTAGTGCATCGCCGAGTCGGCGGACGGATTCTCGGAGTCGGCGGCCGCGGCGGCGTCGAGGGCCGCGGACGTTTTCTCGGCGGCGGCCGCATCCCCAGCCTGCGCTTCCGCGGTGATGCGCGCGCGGAGGAGCTCCCGCCGCAGCGTGCGCGTGAGCCCCGGCGACAGCGTGCCGGCATCGGCTGTCTTCAACCCCGCCGCGATTGGCGCCATGGCCTCACGGCCGCGGCCAGCCGCCAGCAGCGTCCAGGCGCGGACGACCGGCGTGAAAGCGATCTCCGAGGGCTGGGCGCCTGCCGTCTTGTCCACGCCGTCGAGGATGCGCAGCGCTTCGGCGGTGTTCCGCTGCGCGGAGGCGACGTCGGCCGTCTCGATCCCGACCGCAATCTTGTCCGAGCGCCGGGTTGCAGCCGCCTTCGCCTTCTCGAGCGCCGCGCGCCCGCCCGCCCAGTCGCCTGCGAACAGCTTCGCGTACGCGATTCCCTGATGCGCCGTCCAGAACTGCGGCGAGAGGTCGAGCGCTTTCTGGAATGCCGCTTCCGATTCCTTGAAGCGGCCGGCTGCGAGGAGCGCTTCGCCAAGAGAGTCCTGCGGATTGGGCTCCTGCGGGAGAATTCTGGCGTACTCGGTGAAGGCCTTGATCGCCCCCTCGGTGTCCCCCTGCCGGAGCGCCGCATAGCCAAGCATGTTGTGCGCGCCGCCGGACGCCGGATTCAGTTCCGCCGCCTTCTTGAGCGGAGCGACCGCGTCGGCATGCTTCTCGACGCCGATCAATTGCTGGCCGAGCGCGAAGTGCCCGCGCCAGTCGTCTGGCGCCAGTTCGATGACGCGCTTCAGTGCCGTGAGCCCCTGCGCGGCATCCCCGCGACGATTGGCGGCGAGACCTTCGATGAGGGCCCGCTCGGCTTCCGACGCGCTGCCGGATGCCGCGACGGCGCCCTCGATCTCCTTCAAGCCGTCCGGCCCTGGCGTGGCCTGGCCATGGAACGCGTGGGCCAGTGCGAAGTCGGGATCCAGCTTCAGCGCCTCGGCAAACTCCGCCGCGGCTTCCTCCGTGCGGAGGTTGTTGAAGAGCGTCTCCCCCTTGTGCAGGTGCGCCAGCGCCTCCGGCGACTTCGTCGTGATCGAGATCGTCTTTGCGGCGGGGGCCGCCGCCTGCTGACTCGGGGCGGGCTCGCGCGAGCAGCCGGCCAGTGCCGCAGCGACACAAAGAAGGAGCAATCGCTTCATAAGGCTCTCCTGAAAACGCGAGATGGGTCGCCGCGTGGGATAAACGCCGCCAGCATACATCAGGCGGCATCAGAAGGGGCCGGATTGCAAACCGTATAATTGCCAGTCGCGCCGGGCGAACCGATCTCCCGCCGCGCACGCCTTCCCCGGGAGCAGTGATGACCAGATCGATTTCGGTGTGCGCGGTCGTGATGGCCGTGTCGCTCGCGGCACCCGCAGCGCAGACCGACCCCGACTTCAGTGCCGAGCGCTTCAAGGCGCACGTGAGCTTCCTCGCCGACGATCTGCTCGAGGGACGCGAGGCGGGAACACGCGGTCATGAGATCGCGGCACGCTACATCGCCAGCCAGTTCGCCACCCTGGGCGCCACCCCGGGTGGCACGGACGGCAGCTATTTCCAGCAGGTGGACCTGCTCGAAGTCGCGCGTGCCGGACCGCGGGCGACGCTCACGCTGCGCGGTCCGCGTGGGTCGCGGCGCTTCCTCCACGGGGACAACGTCCTCATCCGGGGGCCGCTGACGGGCGGCCGCGCAACGGTGCAGGGCCCGCTGGTCTTCGTCGGCTACGGCATGTGCGACACCGCCCTCGGCTACGACGACTATGCCGGTCTCGACGTACGCGGAAAGATCGTCGTCGCGCTCTGGGGATCCCCGTCAGGCATCGACAGCGAGATCGGCGCTCACCTGCTGAGGGAGCAGAAGCGCGTGGCCGCCGCCCATGGCGCGACCGGGTTCATCGCCGTCCCGTCGCGCCTCTCGGCAAAGGCTTTTCCGTGGAGTCAGCTCAGGTTACAGCTGACCGCTCCCGTCGTGACCTGGGTGCGGAAGAACGGCGTCCCGTTCGACGCATCGGAGGGGCTGCGCGCGTCGGTGACAATCGAGACCGCGGCCGCGGCCGCACTGTTCGAGGGTGCCCCTGCCACTCTGGCCCAGGTGCTGGACGAAGCGGACAGGCCGGGCGGACGTCCCCGGGGCTTCCCGCTGGCATCGGCCGCGTCAGTCAGCGTGACCACATCGGTGCGGCAATTCACGAGCCCGGAAGTGATTGGCGTGATCGAGGGGGCCGACCCGCAGTTGAAGAACGAATATGTCGCGTTGATGGCGCACGCCGATCACATCGGCCTGGCCGCCTCCGGGGCGACAGATCGCATCAACAACGGCGCACTCGACAACGCCGCGGGGGTGGCCACGCTCCTCGAAGTGACCCGTGCGCTCAAGCAGGCCGCCACTCCCCCGCGCCGCTCGATTCTCATCGTCGCCAACACGGCCGAGGAGAAGGGGCTGCTGGGGGCGGAGTATTTCGCCGCGTACCCGCCGGTGCCCATCGAGCGCATCACGGCCGCGATCGACCTGGACATGCCGATGCTGCTCTACGACTTCACCGACGTGATCGCATTCGGCGCCAATCACTCGACCCTCGGGCCTATGGTGCAGCGCGCGGCATCCGGCGCGGGCGTGACGCTCGCCGCCGATCCGCTGCCGCAGGAAGGGCTGTTCACCCGCTCCGACCATTACAAATTCGTGCGCGAAGGCGTGCCGAGCGTGTTCCTGATGACCGGTTTCGGCAATGGCGGCGACAAGCAGTTCACCGGCTTCCTTTCGACCCATTATCACAAGGTCACGGACGACCTGAAGCTGCCGATCGACT
>JANPJN010000418.1:0-2498 GCA_031425515.1 Acidobacteriota bacterium
GACCTACAGCCTCGCGGCCAACAGCGTGCCGCTCACGGCGATTCAGCGCGGACGCAATCCCGGCTACGCGCGCCTGCCCGGCTCGGGCGCCAACGGTTCGCAGACGCTGTTCTTCGGCGAGCGCGGCAGCGAGGAATTCGCGGGCTACGGCCTGGTCGATCTCGCCGCCACCTACCAGGTGCCGGTGTGGAAGACGCTCAAGCCGTGGATCAAGCTCGAAGTGCTCAATGCCATGAACAACGACAAGTTGATCACCTGGGACACCACCATCACGGCCGATGCGGCCAGCGCGATCGACGCCGACGGCCTGCCGACCGGCTACGTTCGTGGCGCGCGCTTCGGACAGGGCACGTCAACCGGCAACTACCCCCGCCCGCGCCCGGGCCTCACCGGCGGACGGACGTTCCTCGGCGCTTTCGGGTTCCGCTTTTAAGCGCAATGCGTGACGTTCGATTGGGAGGGACAGCCTCTCCCAATCGCCCGTTCACTCGAGGCGGCTGCCGCCTGCCTTGACATGTGCTGCACATGCGCGCATGCTGGAAACATGGGCGTGATGATCCAGATTCGCAATGTGCCGGAACCGGTGCACCGAGCCCTCAAGAGCCAGGCAGCGAAGGCGGGGATGTCCCTGTCCGACTATCTCGGTCGAGAGGTAGCGCAGCTGGCTGCGAAGCCTACTTGGGCAGAGATGACTGAGCGCCTGCGTCGTCGCGGCCCGATCCGTGTGAAACGCTCAGTGGTCGACATCCTTCGCGAGGCGCGCGAGGGCAGATGATGGTTGTCGATGCGTCGGTCGTGGTTCAGATACTGGTTGGGGACGAAACCGGTCTCAGGCTGTCCGACCGTCTCTCTGCCATCGCCGACGCGGTCGCGACGCCCCACTTGCTTGACGTCGAGGTGACCAGTGCCTTACGGGCGGTGGTCCGATCTCGCGAAATCACCGCGTCAGCTGCGGCCACGGCGCTCGAGAACCTCGCCGAGCTGCGGATCGAACGCCACTCACCCGAGCCGCTGTTACCGCGAATCTGGGAACTGCGCGACGCACTGAGCGCCTACGACGCTGCCTACGTCGCGCTCGCGGAGTCGCTTGATGCTGAGTTGTGGACGCGGGATGCGCGGCTGGCCAAGGCCCGCGGGCCGCGCTGCCGAATCGTGCTGATGTAAGCCTCAGCCGCCCTGGGGTTCACTGAACGGTTGCGCGATCAAAAACCGCCGCGATATACTCGGAAGTCTCTCCTCGCGGCCAGGTAGCTCAGTTGGTAGAGCATGCGACTGAAAATCGCAGTGTCGGGGGTTCGATTCCCTCCCTGGCCACCATTCGACTCGCCTTCATCCCGCTACGCGAGCCGAAGGCTCGCTCATGGCAAGCCACGCGTCGAATGTCCTGAGTGAGCGGTCGGGCCGCGTAGTGGCGCGACCGCGGATCGAAGGGCACATCGTGTCGAAACGTGCAGCTCGCGTGGCACGTTTGCTGCTCTCTTGTCGTTCATGGTGCAGCAAACGAGCGTTCGAAACGCGTTGGCTTGCAAGCGCTGTGGCAGTCGGTTAGTCGTCGCGTGCGAGCCAGCGACGCATGAAGCCGATGTAATTCGAACGTTTAGCTTTGCCTGCCCGGCCTGCCGCGGCTGGAACACCGACGTGCGTCTGTCCGGAGCGGAGGTCGAACGGGTCTTTCTCGATCCGCGGGCCCGAATCCGACCCGGAGACTCGTCTTCGGCGAAGGCGTAATTCCTATACACGTCTCACCCAGAATTACGCGCTCTAACCTCAGCCGTTGAGTAGCTGATCTGGGCCGCCTACTTTCTGCGAGCCAACTCGATCATCTCCGGCCTGCGCTTCAACGCCGCGCGCACCGCCGAGCGCAAATCATCGAGCGACACGGACTCGATCAGCCGCTTCCAGACGATCTTGCGCGACTTCGTCATCACCCCGCGTGCGCCGCCGGCACCGCGCAGCACCTCGAGCGCCTCGTCACGCCACAACAACTTCGCGATCGAGATCGGATCAAGCTTCGGATTGAGCTGCGCCTGACGAACGACACGAAGGCCCAGCCGATCGCCGGCGTCGAACACGGCGATTTGCCCCCACCACTCAGGAGCGTCCGCCTTCGCCAACGTCTTCTCCGGCGCGACCAGCCAGGCGCGGTCGACGACTTTCGAGTAGATGCGGCACTGGTTCGGGAAGCGCGCCAGCGTATCGGATGGACTTTTGATCTCGTAGCCGCTCAACTCGCCGTTGACCGCCGCCACGTCAACGCGAACGTCGCCCTGACAGAGCCCAAGCTCCTCGAGGACGCGGATATCGGTGCCGGTGTGGATCGCTTCGAGATACTCGCGCAGCAGGCCGCGCACGTCGGGATCGACGGCGCGGCGGGCGCTGGGTTTACGGCCGATGAAGATGGCAGCTGGCGACGTCACCCCGATCCGCTTGCGGAGCTCTATTCACGCTCTCAGTATAATGTTCCCAATGAAGCCGACACGCCGGGAGATTTTGGGCAC
>JANPJN010000419.1:0-4376 GCA_031425515.1 Acidobacteriota bacterium
ATGCGCACGGACGCGGGCACGCCGGGGGTGGTGTCGCCGAGGTCGGGAAGGATGGTCACGGCGGCGGCTTCACGCAGCGCGGCCGCCAAGGGCGCGCGCAGCGACTCGATGTCCGCCTCCGTGCGTGCGGCGGAGCCGCCGGTGCGCTCGAATACTGCGATCGCGGCACCCGCCGCGAATGGCCACCGCTCGACCACGAAGGCGCCGAACCGCTGGATCAGGCGATCGGCGGCGCCTTCGAGCGGCCGGTGCATGCGCTCATCCTACCGCACCGCCGCTACTGGGACGCGGGCGCGATTGCGCCGCGGACGAACGCCTCGATCTGGTCGGCCGGCATGGCACCCGACGTCCGGCCAACTTCCCTCCCGCCCTGGAAGACCGCCATCGTCGGGATTGACCGGATCCGGTAGCGCTCGCCCAGCCCCGTCAGCTCGTCGGTGTTGACCTTGACGACCAGCAGCCGGCCGGCGTTGGCGGCGGCCACGCGAACGAGCTCGGGGGCGACCATGCGGCAGGGGCCGCACCACGGCGCCCAGAAGTCCACCACCACGGGCAGATGGGCGGCGGCCACGAGGGCATCGAAGGCCTGCTCGCTTGGCACGTCGATCGGTTCGCCGGCGTCAGGCAGGTCGGTGCGGCACTTGCCGCAGCGCGCCACGCGCGCGGTGAACGCGACGCGGTTGCGCTGGCCGCACGAGGGGCAGGGCCTGAGAAGCCCCTGCGCATCAAGTCCAGTCGTGCTCATGACGTTTCACCGTCTTTTCTGGATCGGCCGCCTGGTCAGTCGGAGACGGCCAGTTCGCCGGGCACGATTGGCCGCGTCCGCGGCAGGAGGCCGCGCCGCGCCATGTTCCCCACGTAGCCCAGAACGGCGAGGAACACCGCCAGCTTGATCACGTCGGCGGTCGTCGATCGGGGCAGCGCCCGCCAGAAGAACCAGAGCACCGGCTGGGCGATGCACACCGCCCACACCGATCCGTAGAAGTAGCGCCGCTCGTGCCCTTCGTTCTGGGTGGACCGCTTCACCCGGGGAAGCTGCCCGAGCGCGCCCAGCACCCAGACGGCGATCACGATGGGAAAGTACGCGGCGTCGTAGAGCTGCCGCATGCGCCACTCGCCCGTCGCAATCGCCATCACGAGTCCCGCGACGTTGAGCACCGCGAACGCGATCACTTCGCTCCACGCCAGGGTGTAGCAGACGCGCCGGTAGAGCGGGTTCGGGCGGTCCTCGGTGAACCGGATGATGTAGGGCCGCGGCTCCACGCCGGGCAACCTGCCGCGCAGGCCGGCAATGCCGGTGCCCAGCAGCACCGCGCCGAGCCACAGGGCCATGCGCGAGTCGAACCCGCGATAGAAGAGGTCGAAGGTCAACGGGCCTGGCGCGATGAAGAAGACCCAGATCCAGATCGGCCAGTGCGCGATGCGGTAGCTCACCTTGTTGCGCTCGCGGATCGGTCGATCTTCGGCGAGCTCAATCCGGGTGGCGTGGCCGAGCGTGCGCTCGTAGGACGGCGGCAGGAGGCTCCTGCGGGTCGTTCGCGCGTCGGCGTTGTCAGGGGGTGCGGTCGGCAAGGCGGTTGAAACTCTCCCGCTCGCAGGTTATCACGCGGCTCGTACCGCTCGGTCAGCCGGTGAAGTGCGATATCGTGGCTCGCATGCCGCGACAGCGAGCGGTCGGTCGAGACCGGTGATGCCCACCAGCGTTCCCGGTGCCACCAGGGCCCCATTCCGCAAACTCCGGACAGCGGGGCTCGCGGCGCTCCTGTGCATGCTCGCGGCCGCGCTCTTCACCACGAAGGTCTCGCGCAAGATGCCGGACCTCGAGGTCTATTGGAAAGCCGCGGTCCGCGCCCGCACCGCCGAGCCGCTCTACCGCGCCTCGGATCAGCACTACCAGTTCAAATATCTCCCGGCCTTTGCCGTGCTGGCCATGCCGGCCGGCGCCCTCACGCTGCAGTCCGCCAAAGCGACCTGGTTCGTGCTCTCGATGGCCCTCATCGTGGCGCTCGCGGCCCTCAGCCTGCCGCTGCTGCCCGAACGCCGCCGCCCCGCCTGGCTCCTCGTCACCATCACGGTCCTCGCGATGGCCAAGTTCCTGGCCCACGAACTGGTGCTCGGACAGGTCAACACACTCTTCGCGGTTCTGATCGTCCTCGCCGCACTGGCCGCACGTCGATCGAGGGAGGTGGCCCTCGGCATCCTCGTCACCCTCGCGATCGTGGTCAAGCCCTACGCGGTGATCTTCCTGCCGTGGCTGCTGGCGCGCGCACGCGCGCGCTCCATCACCGCCGCAGGGCTGTCGCTCGCCGCGGTGCTCGCGCTTCCTGCGCTGGTGTACGGGTGGGGAGGAAATCTCGCGCAGCACGAGGCGTGGTGGCGGACGGTCACGACGTCAACCGCTCCCAATCTGACCAACGCCGACAACGTCTCGCTCGCGGCGATGTTCGCCAAGTGGTTGGGCCCGGGCGCGACCGCATCGGCATTCGCCGTCGCGGCAGCCGTCGTGGTCCTGGCGCTCGCGGGATTCGTGGTGCTGCGCCGCAGGCGCGTCGCATCGCCGGAAGGCCTCGAAGCGGCGCTGCTGCTGACGTGCATTCCGCTGCTGTCGCCCCAGGGATGGGACTACGTCTTTCTCGTCTCCGCGCCGGCCGTGATGTTCCTGGTCAACTACGGCGACCTGCTGCCACGCCCGCTGCGATGGCTGACGGGCGCGGCCGTCGCGACGATCGCGTTCAGCGTCTACGACCTGATGGGGCGCGAGGCGTACGCGGCCTTCATGTCGCTCTCCGTCATCACGCTCTGCTACCTGGTGATCCTCGCGGCGCTCGGCACACTGCGCGCGCGCGACGTTGCCTGACGGAACGGAAACGCGACGCTCCGGGGCCTGGCCTCGAGAGCGCCGCGCTCGAACACATGGGGCCGTCCCTGACGGGCGCCCCGGCGGGTCAGACGGTCTGCTTTTTCCGCGCGCTGCGGCGGCGCACGAAGAACACGCCGACGACGCCGATCAGAATGGCTGCGGTTGCGAACATTACTAACCTCCTCAGGTGAGGCGGAAAGACGCAAGGCCGGTGCCGCCAGTCACGCCGCAGACCCCTGCTCGCCGTAAGCTGCTGAGCCCGGCCAGCTTGGCTCCCCGGCGCTGATGGCGCGGCATTACAATGGGGCGCGGCCGCGCTGCCGAATTCGTCGGGCGGCCGCCAGTTCTGTCAGGGCCCGGCAAACGACCCTCTCAATACCTTCATGAAGATCCGGATTCTCGTGACCGGCGGCACCTTCGACAAGCGGTACGACGAGCTCACCGGACGCCTGTTCTTTCGCGACACGCACCTGCCGGAAATGCTCCGCCTGGGACGAAGCCGGCTGGACGTGGCGGTCGAGACGGTGGTGATGATCGACAGCCTGGATCTGGACGACTCGGGCCGCCGGACGATCGTGACGCGTGCCCGCGACTGCGGCGAACACGCCATCGTCGTCACCCACGGCACCGACACCATGGTGCAGACCGCGCGCGCACTCGCCGAGAGCGGCCTCGCGGGCAAGACCGTCGTGCTGACCGGGGCGATGGTGCCCTATGCGTTCGGCAGCTCCGACGGGCTGTTCAATCTGGGGAGCGCGCTGTCGTTCGTCCAGATCCTGCCCCCGGGTGTCTACGTGGCGATGAACGGACGACACTTCGCATGGGACGCAGTGGCAAAGAACACCACGTCCGGGTTCTTCGAGCCCGCATGAACTCCCCCGTGTCACTCCGGTCGAAGCTGCCGTCGGTAGGCACGACGATCTTCACCGTCATGTCGCGCATGGCGACGGAGCTTGGCGCGATCAACCTCTCGCAGGGCTTTCCAGACTTCGACTGCGATCCCGCGCTGGTCGAGGCGGTCGCGCGCCACATGCGGGCCGGCCGCAACCAGTACGCGCCGATGCAGGGGGTGCTGCCCCTTCGCGAGGCGATCGCGGCGAAGTTCGCGGACCTGTACGGCCGGGCATATGACCCGGATACGGAGATCACCGTCACGTCAGGCGGCACGGAGGCGATCTTCGCGGCCGCCGCGGCGGTCCTGCACCCCGGCGACGAGGCCATCGTGCTGGAACCGTGCTACGACTCCTACATTCCCGCCATCGAGCTCAATGGAGGGGTGCCGGTGGTCGTTCCGCTGATGTTCCCTTCGTATGCCGTGGACTGGGATGCGGTGCGGGCCGCGGTGACGCCACGGACGCGGCTGCTGTTCATCAATACGCCCCACAACCCCACCGGATCCGTCCTGAGCGCGGCGGACCTGGATGCGCTCGCCTCGATCGTCGACGGCACCGGCATCGCGATCGTCAGCGACGAAGTCTACGAGCACATCGTCTTCGACGGCCTCCGGCACGAGAGT